>JAGGUG010000090.1 GCA_021158625.1 Candidatus Omnitrophota bacterium
AGAATTAACTACCAAATTCAGCACCTCGTCTTACGGTTGCGGTTGCGTAGCTGGAAACGGTTACCGTTTATCGTTAAAAGTAATAAACGCAACCGTTTAACCTTGGACGATTCGAGCTACGCAACCCTTCAACGATTGACGATTTTATTTCTTTCTCTCTACTCTCTACTTGCTACTCGCTACTTTAATTTTAGAATATCTCCTGATCCAAGCTCCTATACTGAATTGCTTCTAAGAGATGTTCTTTTTTGATATTTTCTTCTTCAGCCAGGTCGGCAATTGTGCGGGAGACCTTGATGATTTTATGATAAGCACGGGCACTCAGGTTTAGTTCTTCTATTGCTGTTTTTAGGAGTCCTTCGCATTCTTTGTCGAGAGGACAATATTTCTTGAGCTGGCGGGTATTCATCTGAGAGTTATAATCAATCTTATCTCCCGAAAATCTCTTTTTCTGCCTTTTGTGAGCAGAGGCAATTCGTTTCTTTATGGTTGCTGAGTCTTCTCTTGACTGGTCTCGCGCAAGTTGCTTATATCTTAGGGCCGGCACTTCAATGTGGATATCGATTCTGTCAAGGAGAGGTCCGGAGATTTTTGCCCGATACCTCTGAATCTGATGCGGGGTGCAATGGCATTGTCTATGGGGACTCCCGAAATAACCACAGGGGCAGGGATTCATCGCCGCAACAATCATAAAGCGGGCTGGGTAAGTAATTGCTCGCACTGCCCGCGAGATAGTAATATAGCCATCCTCCAAAGGCTGACGGAGAACCTCTAAGACATTGCGGTGGAATTCCGGGAGTTCATCCAGAAAGAGGACTCCATTATGAGCCAAGCTTATTTCTCCGGGTTTAGGCGTGCTTCCTCCCCCAATGAGCCCGGCGTCGGAGATAGTATGATGGGGCGCGCGGAAGGGACGGGTGGCGATTAAGGACTTCTCTGGCTGAAGCAGTCCCATTATGCTGTAGATTTTAGTGGTTTCCAGCGCTTCTTTTAGAGTCAAATCGGGAAGGAGAGTGGGTAGGCGCTTTGCCAGCATTGTTTTTCCGCTTCCCGGTGGGCCGAGCATTAACAGGTTGTGCTGTCCGGCGGCGGCAACCTCTAATGCTCTTTTTGCTGCATCTTGTCCCCGCACATCGGAGAAATCAATATCATAGCGGCGGTTTTGATTAAAAATTTTGGTTATATCTAATTTATAGGGGTGAGCGGTAACCTCGCCGTTTAGGAAATGGACTGTTTGTGAGAGGGTGTTTAAAGGATAGACTTCTATTTCTTTGATAATTGCTGCTTCGCCAGCATTAGCCGGAGGAAGAATAATTTTGCTTTTGCCCATTTGCTTAATGTCGATGGCAATAGGGAGCACACCCTTGACAGGTTTGATTTCCCCGTTTAGATTTAGTTCTCCTAAGACAATGTACTCTTGGAGTTTTTCCGGGTTTACTTTTCCTTGGGCGGCAAGTATCCCCAGGGCAATCGCCAGGTCGAAACAAGGGCCCTCTTTCTTTATATCTGCCGGGGCTAAATTGATGGTGATGCGACCAGAGGGATAGGGAAACCCACTGTTCTTGATTGCCGTTCTTACTCTATCTTTGCTTTCTTTCACAGCGGTATCCGGCAGGCCAACAATGGATACCGCCGGTAGTCCTCGGGCAATGTCTACCTCTATTTCTATTAGATAAGCGGAGAGCCCACTTATAGCTGCGGAATAGAGTTTGGATAACATAAATGCTTCTCTCGGTTTCGTTGCCGCAACCGAAACCCTTTGATATAACCTTGTATTTTCACTTCACTTGACACTTCTAAGTTTATACTATAAAATAGCAGAAGTCAAGAGAAATGCGATTACAGTGATAAGATGAGATTACAGCGATAAATACATCACCGTAATCGTAGTTTAATCACTGTAATCGTTAAGTAATTTGGATAACTCTTTTTTTCAACTTATTCATAATCGTTTATTTTGGGCTATCTTTTTCGCCTGGTTTCTTGCCCAGAGCATCAAGATAATGACCAATATTTTTAAGAGAAAGCAGAGGTTTAATTTTAAATGGTTTGCTAATGCCGGCGGGATGCCCAGTTCCCACAGCGCTACGGTGGGAGCGTTAGCCACAGGGGTGGGTCTTAGGTGGGGATTTGATTCGGACATATTTGCCTTTGCCCTGCTCTTCAGTCTGATTACTATCTTTAATGCCGCAGTTTTTCGGCGCAATGCCGGCAAGCAGGCGGAGATCCTGAATAAGATTGTTGAAGATATTTATGCCAAAAGAGGGGTTAAAAAGGAGAAGTTGATAGAACTATTGGGGCATACTCCTTTGGAGGTAATCGTGGGAGTGCTCTTGGGAATTGCGGTGGCGGTTGTTTTTAGATGAAACTTGGCTTTGCGTCCCGAAACTTCGGGACGCAAAGCCTTAGTTGAATTTCCCAGCACTAATTTCTCAGAGATGCTTAACCATAGCCCTAAACCAGTGGTTTAGGGCACAGCAGAAAATTAATGCTGGGTCAATGCGTTCAAATAACTTACGTCGTGCCTCGTACTCCGTAGGTTATGAACTTATTGAAAATGAGAAGAAAGATATTAGTTATTTCTTTGATACTAACAGCAATAATTGCCATTAGTGTAAAGAATAAAAGACGCTATGCGCCAGTGCCGCAAAAGGGAGCAGTGGAGAAGATGGGAGAGAAGCTCCAGGATGGTAAAGTTTTGTTGGCACGGGCAGAGGGGTATTTTCAAAAAGGGGAGCTCGCCAAGGCGAAAAAAACTTATCAAAAAATAGTGAAGCGTTATCCCGATAGTGAGGTTGGGAAGAAAGCCGAAGAGAGATTGGGAGAAACCAACATAAAACTCCTTTTTTCTCCCTTTAATATGGAGAATAGCGAGATTTATAAAGTAAAGCCCGGGGATAATCTTTTTACTATTGCTAAGAAATTTGGCACTACAGTTGATTTGATTAAAAAAAGTAATAATTTAGAAAGCAGTGCTATTTATCCTGAGCAGAGACTAAAGATTCCCAGAGCCAAGTTTAGCATCCTGATAGATAGATCGGATAATACACTTACTTTAGAGGCGGATGATAAGTTCTTAAAGAAATATCTAATTTCTACGGGCAAGAATAATTCTACCCCCCTGGGTGAATTTAAGATTGTAAGCAAATTAATAGACCCGGTTTGGTATTTTCAAGGGAAGGCAATTTCTCCCCAAAGCCCTAATAATATATTGGGTTCAAGGTGGTTGGGTCTTTCTGTAGAGGGATATGGTATTCACGGCACTAGTGACCCGGAGACACTGGGCAAGCAGATTACCCGCGGCTGCATACGAATGCTCAATGAGGATGTAGAGGAGCTTTATTCTATTGTTCCCATAGGGACGAAGGTAATTATCCAAGATTAATCTTTTGTGCTACACGCTATAAACTAAAAGGTTGCGTTGAACGGTTGCGGTTACTATCGTCTGTCGTTAATCGTTGTCGTTTATCGCCTGCCTACCGCAGGCAAGGACGAAACCCAAGGACGAAACCCATAAAGCTGGAGCCTGAAGCGCATTTATGTCCCTTCCCTTTGTATGGATAGTTCTTTGTTTTATCAGCGGGATTATCCTCTCTAAGTATCTCCATCCTACTC
>JAGGUG010000063.1 GCA_021158625.1 Candidatus Omnitrophota bacterium
AACCGCATTTCCACCCCAGGGGTGGAAATGGGTTCACGCTGTTAAATCTGCCAAAAGCGGAATCCTGACTGGGTCGGGATTACTTAACAAGCTAAAGAGGTGAAAAATGTTTCAAGGCTCTTATGTTGCTCTGGTTACGCCGTTCAAAGATGGTGCGGTTGATGAGGAGAAGCTGCGCGAGTTGGTAGAGTTTCAGATTGAGCAGGGAACAAACGGAATTCTCCCTTGCGGCTGCACCGGCGAAGCGGCTACGCTTACTCACGAAGAGCAGAAAAGAGTAATCAAAATTGTGGTGGAGACAGTGAATAAAAGAGTTCCGGTGCTTGCCGGCACCGGCTCCAATTCCACTGTTGAGGCTTATGATTTAACTAAATATGCTAAAGAAGCCGGGGCTGATGCCGCTCTGGTAATCACGCCTTATTACAACAAACCTACACCGGAGGGGCAGTTTCGCCACTATGCAAAACTCGCCGAAATAGGGATTCCGATTATCTTGTACAATGTCCCTTCACGCACCGGGATTTCAATGTTGCCCGAGACAGTAGCAAGATTGTCCAAGATTGAAAATATTGTGGCTATCAAAGAAGCAAGCGGGAGTTTGGAGCAGGTGAGTAAAATCCTCGCTTTGTGCGATATTACTGTTCTTTCCGGCGATGACTCTTTAACTTTGCCGATGATGGCAATAGGGGGCAAGGGGGTAGTCTCGGTGGTGGCAAATATTGTTCCGGCTGAGGTTGCCCAGATGACCTCTGCTTTTTTAGAGGGGAATATTCAAAAGGCAAAAGACCTGCACTACAGATTATTTCCTCTCTGCAAAGCGATGTTTATTGAGACAAATCCAATTCCGGTAAAGACAGCAATGAAATTGCTCGGGCGACTAAACGGCGAACTCCGCCTGCCACTGTGCGAAATGCAGGCAGAAAGTGAAGAGAAGCTGAAGAAAGTGTTGGAAGAGTATGGATTGATATAATTAAGCCGCAGGCTATAGAAGGTTGTGTTAAAAGGTTGCGGTTGGGTATCGTCTGTCGTAGATCGTCATCGTTTATCGGACGAAACCGAATGCCCGAAACCGATACTTAACCGAAACCGCAACCGATAAACGAAAACTAAAAAATGCAGAAGTTATCCAAAGATCCAAAACACATTGCCATTATAATGGATGGAAACGGGCGCTGGGCAAAAAAGAGGGGATTGCCGCGCATTGAGGGCCATAAAAAGGGAATTGAGACAGTAGAAGAAATAATAAGAGCCGCAGTTGAGCAAAAAATAGAGGTGCTTACCTTCTATGCTTTTTCTCTGGAAAACTGGAAACGTCCGTCTTCAGAGGTTCAGGGCTTAATGCGCCTTTTAAAAAAATTTCTGATAGAAAAAAGAGAACTTCTGAAAGAAAAAAATATCCATCTTATTTCTATTGGCGAAAGAGAAAGATTGCCTAAGGCGGTGCAAAAAGAGTTGAGCAAAACAGAGGAACTGAGCAAGAATAACAAAGGGTTGATTTTAAACATTGCCTTAAGTTATGGCAGTCGCCAGGAAATCATCAGCGCAGTGAAAAAAATTGCTGAAGATATACAAAAAAAGAAGGTAAAGATAAATAAAATCAATGAGCGTCTATTTTCTAAGTATCTTTACACAAAAGAGCTTCCCGACCCTGACCTTTTGATTCGCACCAGCGGCGAGCTGCGGCTCAGCAATTTTCTGCTCTGGCAGATTTCTTATAGTGAACTTTATTTTACACCGAAATTCTGGCCCGATTTTCAGAAGAGCGATTTTTTAGAGGCAATTGCTGATTTCAAAAAAAGGAATAGAAGGTTTGGAGGATTGAGTGTTGAAGAGAATAATTAGTTCCCTCGTTCTTATTGCCATTACTTGTTTATTTTTATTTGCCTTGCCTTCTCATTTCTTTGTCTTTTGGGTAATCTTCTTTGTGGCGGTTGGATTGGGGGAATTTGCCGAATTAATCCATCGCAAAGGCATCTTTGTCCATAAATACATTGGAATGCTCGCGGCTATTGCTTTTTGTCTACCCTTTCTTTTTGGACAAGCGCTCCTCATTTTATTCATCTCTTTGTTGAGTCTCTTTCTCCTGCAATTTACCCATAAAAAAAGGGATGTGGCTATCTTTACCATTGCTACTACTCTTTTGGGGATAGTCTATATCGGCTGGTTAGGTAGCTTTTGGACAAGATTAGTTTTTCTATCGCATAGTAAGTCATGGATTTTGTTTCTGCTTTTGGTTTGCAAGGGAGGCGATGCCGGGGCATATCTTATTGGAAAGAAATTTGGCAGGCATAAACTGATTCCGCGTATCAGCCCTTTTAAATCAAGAGAAGGGGCAATCGGAGGTTTTGTTTTTAGTATCGTTATCGCCCTTATCTCTGGTTATCTATTTTTAGATGTTTCCTATTTCCATATCCTTGTTTTGGGGGCCCTCTCTGGGATTTTCGCTCAGATAGGCGACCTGGCCGAGTCCTTGTTTAAAAGAGACGCCGATGTGAAGGATTCGGGAAAGATTTTTCCTGGCCTGGGTGGGTCCTTAGATCTGATTGATAGCTTATTATTTTCGGCTCCGGTAGTTTATTTTTATCTAATTAAAATTGCGAATGTATGAAAAGCATTGCCATTCTTGGTTCTACTGGTTCAATAGGAAAAAAGGTTCTGGAAGTAGTCCGAGATTTTCCGCAAAAGTTTAAGATAATCGGGCTTTCCTGCAATTCTAATATTGGAATTTTAGAGCAGCAGATCAAGGAATTTCAACCTCGCCTCGCTGTTGTCAGCAATGAAGAGAGATATAGAGAATTAAAACAAAGGGTTAAGGGATGTAAAATAAGTACTGGAAAAGAAGGGCTGATTGAGTTGGCCACTTTTAAAGAAGCCGATTTTATTGTTTTTTCAATGTCCGGAATTAAAGCCTTAATTCCTCTCTTAAAGGCAATAGAGAATGAAAAGCAGATTGGTTTGGCAAATAAAGAACTTCTGGTAGCCGCAGGTAAAATAGTTATTCAAAGAGCAAAACAAAAGCGAGTGAAAATTCTTCCCATTGACAGCGAACAGAGTGCCATCTTTCAGTGTCTTGAAGGGAGAGATAAACAGGAAATAAAGAGAATATTCCTGACCGCCTCAGGTGGGCCCTTAAATAATTCAACAAAGGAAGATTTGTGCTCTGTCTCGCCGCAAAGTGTTCTTAAACACCCTAAATGGGAGATGGGAGAAAAAATCACGGTTGACTCGGCAACTCTGATGAATAAAGGCTTGGAACTCATAGAGACAAAATACTTCTTTGATATAGAAATAGAAAGAATAGAGATTCTTATTCATCCGGAGGTGCTTATCCATTCAATGGTAGAGTTTATCGATGGTTCCATCATTGCCCAATTGGGAATTATAGATATGCGTCTGCCCATTCAATATGCACTCAGCTATCCTCAGCGACTACCCTTTGGAGAATCCCTTGATTTCAGCCAAATTCCTCCGCTTAGTTTTAAATCTCCTGATGAAAAAAAATTCCCTTCTCTGAGACTGGTGCGGGAAGCAGAAAGAGAAGGAGGAACAACGCTTACTGCTCTAAACGCCGCCGATGAGGTAGCCGTCCGGGCGTTTTTAGATGGGCAGATAAAATTTACTGACATCAGTGTAATTGTCGAGAAGGTTATTGAGAAGCATCAGCCTTTAGACGATAGTGATATTAACAATATTCTTCAAGCAGATGAATGGGCAAGGGAAGAAGCTTCGCGCCTCACGCTGCAAGTAGCAAGCCGCAAGCTGCAAGCTAACTTAAAGCCTGTAGCCTGAAGCCTGTAACCTTATGTTTTATTCCAAGTCCTTTATCTTCACCTATAAAGAGATTCCTGCTGAAGCAAAGATTGCCAGCCATCAGTTAATGCTGCGTTCCTCTTTAATTAAAAAGATTAGCTCGGGAGTCTATGCCTATCTGCCCCTGGGTCTAAGGGTATTAAATAAAGTAAGAGAAATAATCAGAGAGGAGATGAATAAATTGGGGGCAGAGGAACTTTCTCTTTCTGTGCTTCAACCACTATCTATCTGGAAGAAATCCAAACGCGATGCTCTATTAGGAAAGGTGATAATCTCTTTCACGAATAGACATAAGAAACAGATGGTTTTGGGACCTACTCACGAAGAAATAATTACAGATTTGGTCGCCCAAAGAATCAATTCTTATAAAAACCTTCCTTTAATTCTTTATCAAATTCAGACCAAATTCCGCGATGAAATTCGTCCGCGCTATGGGGTAATCCGAACTTGCGAGTTCACAATGAAAGACGCATATAGTTTTGATAAAGACGATGCCGGCTTAGCCGAAAATTATGAAAAGATGAAAATAGCCTATCAGAATATCTTCAGTCGTTGCGGGCTTTCCCATTGTGAGATGAAGGAAGCTGATTCAGGGATAATGGGCGGAAGACTCTCTCACGAATTTGTAATTTATTTGAACTCGGGAGAAGAGATTGAATTAGGGCATATCTTTAAATTGGGGACAAAATATAGCGAAGTTTTTGGTGCTAATTACAGCGATGAACAGGGAAGACAGAGGCCAATAGTAATGGGCTGTTATGGAATTGGCGTAGATAGAATAATCGCCGGATGCATTGAAAAAAACCACGATGAAAAAGGGATTATCTGGCCATTCTCACTTACCCCCTATGATGTTTTAATCATCCCCTTAGACTACAGAGAAAAGAGGATTGTCTCCTATGTTGACTCCCTTTTGCAAGAATTGGGGAATCAAAAAATAGAAGTGCTTGTGGATGACCGTTCAGAAAGTGCCGGGATTAAATTCAACGATGCAGATTTAATCGGAATTCCACTGAGAATAGTTATCGGAAAGAAAAACTTTGCTCAGGGAAAGGTGGAGATAAGTCTAAGACGGGGGGGAAGGATAGTTTGCAATAAGGCTGAAGTGGTAGAAAGAGTTTTAGGGATATTGAAAGGAAGTTGAACTTACCCAGCACTAATTTTTCAGATGCTTAACCACAGCCCTAAACAGATGGTTTAGGGCACAGCAGAAAATTAGTGCTGGGTTCAATGCAGCCATACAATTTAGTATCCTTACCCCGATACACCCCGATGTTCGTCGGGGGCTACGGGGCAGACAGTCGCCTAAATTGTGGCTTTATTGAATGAAAAAATTCAATAAAATCACCATTATTGGCACAGGTCTAATCGGTGGTTCGTTAGGATTGGTTATAAAGAAAAAAAAGTTAGCAAGACAAGTCTTTGGTATTGCTAAGCATGAGAGAACAATAGAGGAGGCAATAAAACTCGGAGCGATAGATAAAGGGAGTTTAAAACTAAAAGATGTCCGAGAAAGTGAGTTAATAATTATCTGCACCCCGGTGGGAGAAGTTGTGCAAACTCTCCAGAAGATCATCCCTTTTTTGCGTGCAGGTTCTCTGATAACCGATGTAGGTAGCACCAAGAAGAAAATTACACAAGAAATAGAAAGAATTCTCCCGCGGGAAATCCATTTTGTTGGCGGTCATCCCTTAGCCGGCTCAGAGAAGAGAGGAGTGAGAGCTGCGCGTAGAGATCTCTTTGCTAACTCACTCACCTTTTTAATAAAATCAAAGAAAACAGATATAGCCGCTTTAAAAAAGGTTAAACAATTATGGGAAGAGGTAGGAAGCAGGGTAAAAATTATCTCTGCTGCTCAGCACGATAAAATTGTAGCCGAGATAAGCCATTTGCCCCATATTGCCGCCGTAAGTTTGGTGAACTGCGTCTCCGAGAAATACCTAAAATATGCAGCTAAGGGTTGGAAAGATTCAACCCGCATTGCTTTAAGTGACGCCTTACTGCGAAGGGACATCTGTATAGACAACAAAGAAGAAATTAGCAGGGTCCTCAAGGGTTTTATTGAACATTTAATAATAATGCGAGATTTAATTCAGAAGGGGGATTCACAGGGAATAACAAAGGAATTTAAAAAAGCGAGGCAGAAAAAATTAAAGAAGGAGAGAATAGTTATTGCTATTGACGGGCCTGCCGGGGCGGGGAAGAGCGTAGTTAGCCAAAAATTAGCAGCCAAATTAGGTTTTTACTATTTAGATACTGGGGCAATGTATCGGGCGATTACCTTAAAGGCAATAAAGGAGGGGATTGATTTGAGAGATAAGGCTCGCTTGATAAAAATGTGCCAAGAAACAGAAATTGATTTCCGCTTTAAAAAAGCGAAGAAACCGGTTTTGCTTCTCGATGGAAAAGATGTAGAGAAGGAAATTCGAAAAGAGGAGATAACCAATAAGGTTTTTTATTTGGCAAAACTCCCTGAAATAAGAAAAAGGATGGTTATCTTGCAGCGGAAGATAAGCGAGGGGAAAGATATCGTTGCTGAGGGCAGAGATATAGGGAGTGTTGTCTTCCCACAGGCAAAGAAATTTTACTTAGACGCTTCTATAGAAGAAAGAACAAAACGGCGATACAAGCAGCTCCTTACTCAATCAGGAGCTCTACAAGGAGAAGAATTATCTCTGGAAAAAATTGAACAAAATATCAAAATTAGAGACAAAAAAGACAGCGAAAGAAAGGTTGCCCCTTTAAAAAGGGTCAAAGACGCGATTTATATTGACACGACAGAGATGAGTATCCAAGAGGTAGTAAAGAGAATTCTAGAGTGTCTAACCACTAATTAACCTAATATCAGCGAATTACGAATTTTTTACGAATTTACGAATGTAAACATCTACGAATTACGAATTTTTTACGAATTTACGAATAAAAACATTCGTAACATTCGTATATTCGTATAGATTAGTAAACCCCGTTAGAAAGATAGGATTAGGGACAACTTCTCTATCAAGTATAAATAGAAACAACTTCCTTATCCTTCCTATTAAGGAATTATAGGTATCATTAGAGGCAACTCCTCTATCGCCTCTTAAAGGAGCCCGCCCCTATAAGGAAGAAGGGGACGAGGCTTTCTAACGGGGTGAATTCGTTGATAATTCGGAATGCTTTACTCTTTTCTCCACTGCTTGGCAAAGATTTTTTTCAAAATATTTTTTCGCCTAAAAGTACATGGAATAGAAAATATTCCTTCTAAAAAAGGATGCATCATTGTCTCTAATCATATAAGTTTCTTAGACCCTGTAGTTATGGGCGCAGCTTCCTTCCGCAAGATAAATTTTTTAGCTCGCGAAAGTTTGTTCAAAAACTATTTTTTTGGAAGGTTTCTTCGTTCGCTTAATGCAATCCCCCTGGTGCGCAATAGCTCTGATTTCAGGGCTCTAAGGTGCGCCCTGGCTAAATTAAAACAAAATAAGATAATTGTCCTTTTCCCTCAGGGAACCCGCGGGGGGAACTGGCAGAGAATCAAGGGGGGAGCAGGATTTTTAGCCCACGAGGCAAATGTTTCCATCATTCCGGCTTACATAAAGGGCACAGATAAAGCCTTGCCGCGGGGAGCTAAATTCATTAGATTCTGCCCAATAGTTGTTTATTTTGGGCAAAGGATAATCCCTAGTGAGTTTGTTAAGAATAGTAAAAAAGAGAACATTCAGAGGATAAACGCCGAAATACTAAAGAAAGTAAAAGAGTTGGCGGAATTAAGCACGATTACTGTATAGCAAACATCTCTCTAAGTGTAATCTCAATTTAACCAGTGAAACTAAAACTGGCAAAAGAATATGGGTTTTGCTGGGGTGTCCAGAAGGCAGTCCAGAGAGTCGAGGAATTGTTGCGAAAAGAAAAAAGGGCTTACTGCTTAGGACCCCTCATTCACAATCCACAAATCAATGACCTGTTGGTTAAACAGGGATTGAAAATCATCAGGGATTTAAAAAAAGCGAAAAAGGGAATTTTAGTAATCCCTGCACATGGACTTCCAGAGACAACAATCAAAAGGGTGAAGGAGAAAGGATTGAAATTAATTGATGCCACCTGTCCCTTTGTTAAGAATCTTCAGCAAATTGTGGCTCGGCTTTCTCAGGAAGATTACCAGGTAGTAATCATTGGAGAAAGGAGACACAGGGAAGTGCAAGCATTGATGAGTTTTGCTGATAAGGCAAAGGTGATTGAGGATATCTCTGAAATCAAAGACAAAAAAATTTCTTTTGATAAAATCGGGATTATTGCTCAAACAACCCAGACGAAAGAGAGGTTTATCAGAGTAATAAAAGAACTATTAAGAAAAGACTTTCAGGAAATAAGAGTATTTAATACGCTTTGCGCAGTTGTTCAAAGGAGGCAGGAAGAAGCAATCAAATTAGCCAAAAGAGTAGAGCTGATGTTAGTCATCGGAGGAAAGGAGAGTGCTAATACCTGCAGATTGGCCGAGATTTGTGCCACGAGAAGAGAAACTTATCATATTGAAGGTGCAAATGAAATAAGGCGAGAGTGGTTGAAAAATAAGAAAAAAATTGGTATAATTACAGGAACCTCTACGCCAAGGTTTCTTGTGGAAGAGGTAGTTAAGAGGATAAATAAATTATAACGATGGACAAAAAAGAAGAAGATTTATTGGAAGCAGGAAAATTTTCTTTTCTAAATGAAAATTACGAAGAGGCAATAAAATATTTTCAAAGGATTTTAAAGAAGAATTCTCAAAATGCTGAGGCTTGTTACAACTTAGGTATTGTCTATGAGGCTAAAAATATGCTGAAAGAAGCAAAGGAGGCATTTAATAAAACTTTAGAAATAAACCCCGGCCATAAATTAGCTGAGGAGCACTTAGCAAAATTGGTGGGGGAATGAAAATCGGTTCTCAGTGCTCGGTTTTGGCGAGAACCACAAACCGATAACCGAGAAAAGGAGGTTATGATGTCTACTCATAAGAGAAAAGTCTTGTTTTCTGTTATTTTTCTTCTCTTCGTTACAACTGGCTGCGCAACCAGCAAAGCTCTGCGGAGCCAAGTCGAGGAACAATCAAGGGTTATTGCTAATTTAAACACTACTATTGAGCAATTAAATTTCCAACTGGAGGAGCTGCGCAAACCAAAAGAAGCACTTTTAGAGACAAAAATAGAGTTAGAGCATAAATTGAAAAAGGAGTTATCGCAAAGAGACTTAAAAGTGTATCTCCAGGAGCGAGGTTTGATAATCATAGTTAGTAATAAGATTCTCTTTGACCCGGGTCAAGTATTTATTAAACCGCAGGCAAAAGAAGGTTTGAATAAGATTGCCGAAATAATCAATAAAACCTGCCCGAATAATTTAATAAGTGTAGAGGGGCATACGGATAATAAACCAATTAAATACTCGACAAAATACCCCTCTAATTGGGAACTTTCAGCATGTCGAGCTAGCGAAGTTGTGCGCTATCTAATCAAACAGGGTGTTTCTCCTGAGCGGCTTTCAGCAGTAGGCTATGGTGAATATCGTCCTATAGACACTAATGATACTCCCCAGGGAAGGGCAAATAACCGCAGGGTAGAGATAGTTATTTCTCCGGAAACCCTGCCTTCTTTTGTTGAACCAGAAAAGGAAGAAGAAAAATAGCGATCCCCCTTCAGAAAGCGATTTGAGGGTAGTTCCTATCGTTCCTATAAGGAATTACCCCTACAAGGAAGGAAACGAGGCTTTAACCCCGCCCACAGAGGAAAGGAGCTTTCTAACGGGATGAACTTAGAGATTGGCTGGCTATCGCTCGGCAATCTGATTACACTGATGAATTATCAGTGATAAGAATCAGTGTCATCAGGGATGTATGATGAATTTTCCGCAACAAAAGGAACTTTTTGATAACCAATCGTCTTTCCAGAAAAGAAGGTTTTTAGGTATAGGAAGAAAAACGCTTCTGGAGTTCTCGGGCGAGAAAACCATCTTTTTATTCATCGGACTTTTTTTTCTCCTGGTCCTGACATTCTGTTTGGGGATTGAGAGAGGCAAAAGAATTAAACCAATTCAGAGAGTTGAATTAGCGCAAGGTCCGGGAAGCCACTATAAAGAAATAAAGGAAGAAACAAAGTCAAGCCCTGCGACAAGCTCTGCGAAAAGTTGCAAAGATACATCAACCGCCTTTTTATATACAATTCAATTAGCTACCTACAAAAGCCAGAAATATGCAAATCAAGAACTAAAAGAACTCCAAGGATACGATCCCCGAATAGAGAAACAGGGAAATTTATGGGTAATCTATGCCGGCAGATTTAAATCCAAAAAAGAGGCAAGTGCGGCTCTAAAAGAAATAAATAAAGAAAATCGTTATAAGGACCCGTTTGTAAGAAAAATTCCTCTTTCTCGATGAAATCTTGTATCAGTATATCCTTTTTGTTAATTTCGATTCTCATTGGGCAGACCTTTGTTCAAGCCGATGATTTGCAATCCTCATTGAGATTACTCTACAGCGAGAAAAAACTCATCAGAGATAAAGCCGCCTACCAATTAGCAAAGCAAGGAGGAGAAGAAGCGAGAAAGGAATTTATTTCCTTGATTGAGAGAGATACTGGTGACCTTAAAGAAACAGCGATAATCGCTCTAGGGATACTGGAAGCGAGAAACACCGACCCCCAGAAACGAAAGATATCTCTTGATATTCTTTATTCGCAACTAAAAGACAAAAACTGGCGCATTCGTCAAGCAGCAAGTATTGCCTTAGGGATTATCGGGGATGAAAGAGCAATTACTCATCTAAAGAAACTCTCAAGAGATTCCTTTTTTTTAAGGGAAAAAAACTCTTATCCTGTTCGAGAGGCTGCAAAATTAGCATTGGATAAAATTGAATATTTAAATAAACTCAAAGAAATAGAAAATTTATGGAAGGAAGGAGATAAAAGAATAGATAAGGGAAATCTCAAAGGATCTTTCTCTTTTTTTAAACAGATAATTGCTCAAGATAAAAAAAATAGATTTGGATTTACTGACGATGCTCAATTTAGTTTAGGTTATATTTACGCAAGAGAAGGTAGATATAAAAAAGCAATCTCTATATTTAATAATTTATTGAAGGAATATCCAGACTTTGAAAAAACGGATAAGCTGCTCTATTGCTTAACGCTCTGTTATTTGAATCTTAAAGAATACAAAAAAGGGAAAGAAATCCTCTTGTTACTTAAACGAAAATTTCCCGATAGCGAGGTAACAAGAAATAGCCAAGGGCTTTTAGAAAGACTGGAGGGCTTGTTATGACTAAGGAATTAATTAATATAGATAAACTTCTACCCAGCGTGCAAAAGAAGATCAGCTCTTATTGTCAGAAAATGATAGACCTGCACCGAGACAATCTTAAATCCATATTTATCTACGGGAGCGTCCTCCAGGATTTCATTGTGAAGAGGTCAAACATCAATTTAGGGATAATCTTAGAAAGCCTCGCACTCTCTGACCTCCGAAAGAGCTTAAAGATTGTTGTTCGGGGGCGGCAGAAAAAGATCGTTGCTCCTTTATTCCTCACTGTTCAACATATGAAAACCTCCCAAGATGTTTTTCCGATTGAATTTTTAGAGATGAAGGAAAACTATTTATTAATCTATGGGGATGATTTTTTAAAAGACCTTGAGATAAATAAAGAAAATCTTCGTCTACAATGTGAGCAGTATCTCAAAGGAAAACTGATAAAGATAAGACAATCTTATTTAGAGCTCGGGTTAAAGAAAAAAGGAATAGAAAGATTATTACACAATTCCTTCTCTTCTCTTCTGCCTACTTTTAGAAATATGCTCCGTTTTAAAAAAGAGGGCATGCCACCGCTGAAAAAGGAAGAGATTATTCAGGAAATGGGCAATTTATATGGGGTGAACACAGAGGTTTTTCTTGCTATCTTAAGAGATAAACAAGGAGACGAAAAGATAGGCAAGATGGATGCTCATCTCTTTCTGGAGAGGTATCTGAAAGAACTCGAGAAGTTGGCAATTATTGTAGATAAGATATAAAAATAAATAATTAATAACTAATTGCTCTAATGTCTGATTGACCTAATGATAAGATTTTTTAAGATATTTGCTTTGTTATTTTTACTCTTGGGTTCAGTTCCTCCTGTTCTTTCTCAAGATATTCCTCGCAAACCAGAGGGTTATGTAAGTGATTTTGGAGAGGTAATCTCGCAGGCAGAGAAGGATAAGATTATCGCTTTAATTACCGAGGTAAAAAGAAAAACCAGCGCCGAGATTGCTGTAGTTACCGTAGAAAGCATTGCTCCTCAGAGCATCGAAAACTACGCCGTCGAGTTATTTGAAAAATGGGGAATAGGAGAGAAAGGTAAAGATAATGGAGTGCTAATTCTTTTAGCGATAGCCGAAGAGAAAGTGCGAATTGAAGTCGGTTATGGTTTAGAGGGGGCTCTGCCTGATGGTCTGTGCGGGAGAATAATCCGGCAAATTATGCTCCCTTATTTCCGCCAGAATAAATTTGCTGAAGGACTATTGGCTGGCACAGCTGCGGTCTCTCAGATAATTGCCAAAGAATACAATCTCCAGATTTCATCTCTTGCGTCTCTCCCTCCGGAAACTTATACACTCAAGAAATCCTCTGTCGCAGGAATAATAAATAGTTTATTTACCCTTTTGCTGGTTCTGTTTTTTTTAAGTGGACGCATAGGCTGGCTGCCTTTTTTGCTCTTGGGTGGTTTAGCCGGCAGGGGAGGATTCTGGAGCGGAGATGATTACGGCGGTGGAAGTTTTGGCGGAGGCTTTGGCGGATTTGGTGGCGGCCTTTCTGGCGGTGGGGGAGCCAGTGGAGGATGGTGATATTCTATAAAGAATGTCTGATTACAACGATTAAAAAGACCCCTGCCTGCCGCAGTCAGGGATTACTCTATTGAGCAGAGAAATCCCCGCAATCTTTTGTAATCTCTGTGATTAAGTATAATCATATCTCTAGAGAGGTAAAAGATGGAACAAGAATTGCTGGAACAGAAACAAGGCTTTTTTAAAAAGTTTATCAGCGACTGGAAGAAGGTATTTATAAAACCCAAGGATTTCTTTGCCACAACAACAATGCAATACGGCAAAGCCTTGAAGTTTGCTGGTATCAATATTCTTATCTACAGCATAATAGGGAGTGCTTTTATCACTCAGATTTTGAGAAAAATTCTTTTCTTTAATCCTCTGCTACTATTTGTTGATGTTTTTGTCTTTACCTTTTTAGGTCTATTTGTATTCAGCTTTATTTTGCATTGTTTCTTTAAGATATTTGGCGGTAAAGGAGGTTACAAAGAGAGTTTAGGAGTGCGAGCCTACTCCTTGGTTGTCTCTATATTTTCCTGGATTCCAGTTGTAGGGCTTATTGCTGAAATTTATGGTTTGTATATTACTGCCCGGGGAGGAGAGATAAAACACAATCTTTCTCTGGGGAAATCAATTGCGGCGGTAATTATCTCAATACTTATTCCCCTGTTGTTGATTCTTGCTGTCTTTGCTACCATCCTGGGGATGCTGAGAGGATAAATGATGAGGTCCTTCGGGCGCTCCCAAAGATCAAATTCGCCTCTGGCGAATTTGACCCTGAAAGGATCTGTGCCCTCAGGATCCAATTTTTCCTGCGGAAAAATTGGGCGGTTAGCTCAGTTGGGAGAGCACTTCCTTGACGTGGAAGGGGCCACAGGTTCGAGCCCTGTACCGCCCACCATTCCTTCCTCGCGAAGCGAGAGCCGATGAGTGCGCGAGCAAAGCGAGCAAGCGAGGAGGATAGCCCCGACGCTTCCGTTGGGGCGTTGTTCCATTTTCCTTTTCGCCGTAAGGCGAAGGGTTTTCCTCGCGAAGCGAGCCCTGAACCGTTCTGGTGCAGGGCGAGGCCCCGCCTGCCGTCGGGCGGGGAAGCCCGCTGAAGCTTTAGCGAAGGTGAACTGAGGATAAAAAAACCTGTAAAGTCAATTGAACCGATGAATATTAAGATTCTCCGCCATAGCACAGCCCACATCCTTGCTCAGGCTGTCAAAGAGCTCTATCCCGAGGCAAAGCTGGGGATTGGTCCGGCTATTGAAGAGGGATTTTATTATGATTTTGACTATCCAAAAGGATTTA
>JAGGUG010000105.1 GCA_021158625.1 Candidatus Omnitrophota bacterium
GAAAGTATGAAGTCGCATAGCGCCAAGCGCAGAGAGCAAAGCGCTAAGCGTAAAAAGCAAAGGGCTAAGCGCATAGGGCATAGCGATAAATCTTTTCTTCGCCATGCGCTTTGCGCTATGCTCTTTGCCCCCTGCGCCATGCGCCATGTGCTATGCTCTATGCGCTTTAACGCCATGTGCTATGCTCTATGCGCTATGCTAATTTGCCCTATGCTTTATGCAGATGTTCAGAGCAACTTCTATCGTGCAAACACCTACTATTCCGAAGGAAAATATGATAAGGCAATAAAGGCATATGAAGAAGTATTAAATTCAGGGTTTGAAAGTGGCAATCTTTATTATAATCTGGCAAATTCTTATTTTAAGAAGGGCGAGCTTGGTAAGGCAATCCTCAATTATGAAAAAGCAAAGCGGCTCATCCCCAGAGACAGTGATTTAAAATCAAATTATGAATATGCAAAGTCACTAATAAAAAGTGGTATTAGTAAGCCTAAAACACGATGGTATAGAATCGCCTTTGCTCGGATATTTTCTTTGTTTACCATTGATGGATTAGCTTTTTCTTTAGCCGTAATATTTACAATGATTCTCTTGGTTATTTCACTGACTATGTATATTCCCTCTATCAGAAAATACAGGGCTGGCGCATTGGCAATTTTGATTATTATTTTTGTCCTATTTTCTATTGCACTATTTGAGAAAGCCTCAGTAGCGGGTAAAGAAGCGGTAATAATTGCAGAAAAGACAGATGCTAAATTTGAACCATTTGATACAGCGACAACATATTTTACTCTCTATGAAGGTATGAAAGTTTATGTAGTTTCACTCAAAGACTCCTGGTGCAAAATTGAACGTTCCGATAAAAAGACAGGCTGGGTTAAAACTTCAGATTTGGAAATCTTTTAACAATGTTAAGCAAGATATTTCTTACCTTTTTATTGGCGATGCTGCCGATTACCGAACTACGAGGTTCAATTCCCATAGCGATTGTCAATTTTCACCTACCGCCTGGTTATGCTTTTGTTGCCTCGCTATTAGGTAATCTGATTCCGATAATTCCGATTTTGTGGTTTTTAGAGCACTTTTCTGATTGGCTCAGCAGGCATTCCCAGATAGGGCACAATGTCTTAGAATGGGTTTTTTATCGCACCAGGCGAAAGACGAGAATAGTAGAGAGATATGGTTGGCTCGGCCTGATGCTGTTTGTAGCCATACCCCTACCCGGCTCGGGTATCTGGACTGGCTCAATAGCCGCATTTTTGTTGGGGATGAAACATCGTTTGGCTTTTGCGGCAATGACTGGCGGGGTTATCATTGCCGGGATATTGATAACGCTGGGGACAAATAAACTGATAAACTGTGTTTAAATGTAATGGTGATGCTGATTGTATTTTATAGATTTTAGCGTGTAGCGTGCGGCGTGAAGCGCGGAGCGCATATGCATTCCCGTATTCATCTCTTTTATTCAGGTTATGTTCAGGGAGTAGGGTTTAGGTTTACTGCCGAGAGGATTGCTCTATCTTTAGGTCTGAAGGGGCGGGTAAAGAATCTCAGAGACGGAAGAGTAGAGGTAGTTGCTGAGGGGGAGAGAGATCTCTTAGAGGATTTTATGCAGCAGATTCAGAAAAGTTTTTTGGGAAGGTATATTAGAGATGTAGAGGTCGCATGGGAGGAACCACGAGGAGAGTTTGAGAGTTTTGAGATTGGATTTTAATATCGGATTTTCAATCCGATATTGATTACAGCGATTAAGAAGCGATTACAGCGATACCCTTACGGGCACAAGTTAAAATTCGATGGAAAATCTGTGTGATCTGCATTTAATCTGTATAATCATATGCCGAGCGTAGCAAGGCATATTTTATAACTTGCCGAAGTGGCGGAACTGGCAGACGCGCTAGCTTCAGGAGCTAGTGAGAGCAATCTCATCGGGGTTCAAATCCCCGCTTCGGCACCAGAACCGCCAAGACGCAAAAAAGAACCGCCAAGACGCAAAGACTTCGCAAAACGCAAAAAAGCTTTGTCCGAGGTTTCGCTTCCGACAAAGCTAAAGAAGGTTTTGTCCGAAGTTTCGCTTCCGACAAGCAAGGCTATGTTATGCCTAAAAAACTAAAGATTTATTTAGTTTTATTTCTTTTTTTATTCCTTTTTTTTCGCAATGTCTCTGCCAGGGAGAACCATAATCAAAAGGGAATAGAGGCATTAAATAGAGGAGAATATCGCGAGGCAATTTTGCAGTTTAAAATTGCCTCAAGGCAATTTCCCGATAATGAGATTATCAAAAGAAATCTCTGCACTGCTTATAATAATTATGCCCTGAAATTAGCCGAGGAGGGCAAGACAGAAGAGGCAATTGATATTTTAAAGAAGGCGCTAGAGTTGCAAAGGACTCCTTTGTTGATTAAAAACATAGTTGCTTTATGCATTAACCAGGGTTATGAATATTTTCAAAATAGGAAAGACCGAGAAGCAGAAAGATTTTTAAAGCAGGCATTATCTTACGATAAGAATAATCCCGATGCTCTTTCTCTATTGGGGGATGTTTGCTACGATAACCAGAAAGTAAAGGAAGCGAAGGAGTATTGGCAAAGGTGTTTAGAAATAGACCCCGAACAGGAGGGAATAAAGCGAAGATTAGAAAAAATTTCGCAGGAGATTGAGGTAGAGAGTAAGTTGGATAAAGTCAGCAATTACCACTTTGATATTCGCTATCAGGAAAGTGCCGTCCGAAATCAGGAGTATAAAATTAGGGATTATTTAGAGCAGGCATATCGGGAGGTTGGCCAGGACTTTAATTATTTTCCTCGCTACAAAGTAATTGTTTTGGTTTATTCAACCGATAATTATCAAAAGTTAGTAAATACAAGGTCCTTAGGGGTCTATGACGGTAAAATCAGAATCTCCGCTGACCAGGTTTTGGATATAAAAGGCAAACTCAAAGAGGTTCTCCGTCACGAATATACCCATGTTTTGGTGCGCGATTTGACAGGAGGAAATTGCCCAATCTGGCTTAACGAGGGGTTAGCCCAATATGAACAATATCGGGGCTCTTCAGCAGAATTAGAGCGCTTTTATAAAATATTAAAAGAAAGAGACCTTTTTTCTCTTGGGGATTTGGAAATTGCTTTTTCCTGTGCTTCTCCCGAGCTCGTTACTCGTGCTTACCAGCAATCTTATTGCTTTGTAAGTTATATAATTGACAAATACGGAATGTGGCGGATTAAGAAGATATTGGAGAAATTAAAGGAAGGAGAGAGTATCGAAGATGCCTTCCGACAAAAATGCTATCTTAGTCTAGAAAAAATAGAAAAAAATTGGCGTAAAAAGAAGTTTTAACTTTGACTATTTTGGTTCTATATGGTAAAATATGAAAGTAATAGCCACCAACCGCAGGGCAAAATATGATTATACTATTTTAGAAAGCTTAGAAGCAGGGATTGAACTAAAGGGCAGTGAGGTAAAATCTTTACGCGAGGGAAAGGTAAGCTTAAAAGATAGCTTTGCTCATATAGAAAAAGAAGAGGTTTTTTTGTCCAATCTCTATATCGGTCCTTTTTCGCAGAGTAGTGATACAAAATATGACCCTCTGCGGATGCGAAAACTCCTACTCCATAAAAGAGAAATTAATAGATTGGCAGGAAAGGTAGCCGAAAAAGGAATGGCTTTGATTCCCTTAAGGTTATATTTTAAGAGGGGTCTAGCAAAGGTAGAATTGGCCATTGCCAAAGGAAAGCGGGCTTATGATAAACGAGAAAAGATAAAGAAAAGAGAAGTAGAAAGGGAGATAAAGAAGGTTGCAAGCTTCAGGTCAAAAGATAAAATCACAAATCACAGTTTTTAAATTACAATATACAAACCACAAATTACAAACAATACACAATACCAAATATACTGCTCCCCATTAACAAATAAGTGCAATTTAGGAGAAAATCTCTTATAATAGCACCAAAAAGGGGGAGCAAATGAAATACCGCAGATGGGACTCAAAGACCAAAGCAAAGATAGTCTTAGAAGGATTAGAAAACAAGATTCCTTTAGCCCAACTATGCAATCACTACCAGATAACCCAGAGTATGTATTACTACTGGCTAAATGAACTCCAGACTAAAGCATATGAGGTCTTTGAGTCCAGAAAACAATCAAAGAGAGAGAAGCATCTCTCGGAAGAAAACAAGAAACTAAAGGCTATTATAGCAGAACTTACTATTGATTTAAAAAAAAGCGAATTAGAATTAAACGAGCTAAATCAATGAAGATAAAGGCAAAAAACAGAGAACTATTAACCCAAATTGAACATCTTAAAGCTGGACACCCCTTCTGGGGTTATAGAAGAATCTGGGCCTATCTTAAATACCGCCAGGGGCTTACTGTTAATAAGAAACGTATCTACCGGCTAATGCAAGAGAATGGTCTTCTTGTTCTTCCTAATACAAGGCTTAAAGCTGTAAGAGCCAATCATCCTGAGAGAGGCAAACCCAGGGCCATAAGACCTAATCAATACTGGGGCATAGATATGACCAAGGTAATGACCAAATCCTTTGGTTGGGTGTATCTCATCATTGTCCTTGATTGGTTCTCCAAAAAGATTATCGGTTATTCTCTTAAGACGCATTCCAGGACTGATGATTGGTTAGAGGCCCTAAACAATGCTATAAATAATCAATTTCCTCAGGGGATATTGTCAAGAGAAAAGGATAAACAACTATTTCTTATCTCTGACAATGGCTCCCAACCGACCTCAAGGAAGTTTATGGAAACCTGTTCTCTATTAGGAATTAAGCAGATATTTACCTGCTACAACAACCCCAAGGGTAATGCTGATACTGAGAGGGTAATAAGAACCATTAAAGAGGATTTAATCTGGCTTAGAGAGTGGAACTTGCCCTTTGAGATTGAAGAAGAACTTAAAACATGGATAAAGAACTACAACGAAGACTTCCCCCATTCTTCTTTAGGTTATAAAACACCCTCTCAGTTTGAGAAAGAACAATTACTGCTTACTACTAAAATTTAGCTTGACAAATGGGGGGCAGTACACAAATGACCGAAATTACAAACAAAATTTATTCAATGTTTTGGTCATTGTAATTTTGGATTTGTGATTTGTTTGGGATTTGTAATTTGGAATTTGTGATTTTTGTTTTGTTATTTGGTGCTTGGAATTTGGAATTTAATTTTAGTCGGGGGCGAAAGGATTCGATCTAAATATGGAGGTGAGAGCGGCATACTGAGGTTGTCTGGAGGCCTCATTAAACACCAGACAAAATACAAATGCCAACTACAATCCAGTAGCAGAAGCAGAAGAGATTCTCGCTTCTGAGGCATTAGCTACTGTCTAATCAGTAGCGGTCTACTTAACCTGCCTGCGGGTTAAGATAGACTAAGGCAGCAGGATAGCCAACTATCCTTTCCTGAAGGGTAGAGGGCGAATTTCTTTTCAGGATAGCTTCTTTTTTATCCTGCCTATTGGAGAGAGGAGAAGCGAATTCAAAAAATAGGCTATGTATGTAGATGCTCTTACGGAAGTATTTAGAGACCGGGGTTCAAATCCCCGCGCCTCCACCAAAAATTTTTACTTCGTAAAAATTTTTGATCCTGAGCCCCGACGGAGGTCGGGGCGAAGGACCTAAGGTGCTTCGGACACTCCTAATAGGTCGTGTCCTCAGCATCAAATTTTCTTCGAAAATTTGGCGAAGGACCTAAAATACCTTAAATGCCAAAAACAAAAAATCTTAAAATATTTTCCCTAATATTTTTTTTTATCTTTTGTTTAACCTCCTGCGCTCCCATTAGCCAGAGTATAAGGAAACACAAGCTCGTAACTATCAGAGGCAAAAGTTATTTGCCTCTAATTTCTGCATCCATTTCAACGGGCTGGGATTGCGATTATGATTTTTTAACCCAGAAGGTAACTTTAGATAAGGAAGATAAAAAAATAAGTTTTATTGTTGGAGACAATTTCTATCTCAAGAACAAAAGGCTTTATTTTTTAAATAACCTCTCTCGCTTTCATCAAGGGCTAATATTTGTTTCCTTGCCTTTTTATCAACGAGAATTAAAGGAAAAGTCTCTGCATGCCGCAGGAAGTCTCTATTCTAAAAAACAGATTTATAGAATTAAAACCATTATTATTGACCCTGGACACGGAGGCAAGGACCCCGGGGCGATTGGCCGACGGGGTGTGCAAGAAAAAGAAGTGAATCTGAAGATTGCTCGCTATTTAAGAAAAGTCTTGACAGAAAAGGGCTTAAAGGTTGTTCTAACCAGAGCGAGCGATAGATTTGTTTCTTTAAAAAAAAGGACGGAAATTGCTAATAAAAATAGAGATGCTTTTTTTGTGAGTATCCACGCCAACTCTGCGAGAGGTAAGAGGCAGACCCCTCGCGGGTTTGAGGTTTATTATCTCTCAGAAGAAATGGATGATTGGACGCGGGCGGTGGCTAAAAGAGAAAACGCAGCTTTTCAATTTACACCTGAGAAAAACTACTTCCTTTCCAGAAATGCCAATATCAGTTTATGGGATATCATCTATAGCGAGAATAGGATAGAGAGTATGGAATTAGCAGAGGCAATTTGCCGGGGATTAGCTCAAGAGACTAATTTGCGAAATCGAGGTGTAAAGGGGGGTAATTTTTATGTCCTGAGGGGAATAGATTTACCTGGTGTTTTGGTAGAAGTAGGTTTTCTTTCTAATCCCAAGGAAGAGATAAGGTTAAAAAATCCTGTCTATCAATATAAGATTGCCCGGGGGATAGCCCGGGGGATAATGAGCTACAAAGCAAAATACGAGAGAACAAATGGATTTACGAGATAGGGCCGGGACCCGAGTATCAATGCGGGACAGGCCTATCGGTGTATTTGACTCCGGTATAGGTGGTTTGACCGTTGTAGGCGCTCTTCAGAAAATTTTACCGCAAGAAGAGATTATCTATTTCGGCGATACTGCCCATGTTCCCTATGGGACAAAGTCTAGAGAGATTATCAGGAAATTCTCTTTGCACAATGCCCGATTTTTAATGAAGTTTAATATCAAACTGCTTATTGTTGCTTGTAATTCCTCATCAGCAGTGGCTCTCCCCGAATTGAAAAGAAGATTCAGTGTGCCCGTCTTAGGCGTTATTGAACCAATAGTAGAAAAAACTGTCCAAATCTGCAAAGGGAGAATAGGGGTTATCGCTACCCCGGCGACTATTGAAAGCGGCATATATCAACGCACAATTAGGAAATTTAGCAGAAGAGAAAATAAAAATGTTGAAATCTTTACTCAAGAATGTCCTTTATTTGTCCCTTTAGCTGAAGAGGGCTGGTTAGAAAACAAAATTAGCGAGCAAATTGCTCAAAGATATTTAGGTTTTTTAAAAAACAAGATAGATGTCCTGATTTTAGGTTGCACGCACTATCCTTTGTTAAGGAAAGTGATAAAAAAAGCGGTTGGCAAGAGGGTGGTTTTGATTGATTCTGCTAGTGAGACGGCAAAGAGAGCAAGAGAGATTTTGAAGGAGAGGAATTTGCTTGCTGCTTACCCTTCTCCTCGCAGAGGCGAGGTAAACAAAAAGGGAAAGATTAGGTTTTATGTCAGCGATTCCCCGCAGAGGTTTAAAAAACTGGGAAAGAATTTTTTGCAAAAGGGTATCGGGAGAGTAGAGTGTATAAAATTAGAGTAAAAGGAAACTTTAGCGCCGCTCACCGAATTTTCCAAAGAAATAAATGCGAGAACCTTCACGGGCATAACTGGGAGGTAGAGGTTTGTCTTAAAGCAGAGAAGTTAAACAAAGATGGGATGATTGTTGATTTCCGCGAAGTCAAAGAGAGATTAATTAAAGTTTTAGAAAATTTAGACCATAAGTATCTAAATGAGGTTTTGCCTTTTAGCCCTACCTCGGAAAACATAGCCCGATATATCTTTGAGCAATTAGAGAAAGATTTTGAAAAAAGAGGGTGCTGGCTTTCAGCGGTGTCGGTAAAAGAAGACAAGGATGTAGAAGCCATATATTATGAAAGAAAGAAAGATAATCTCTAAAGATATTCACCCCGTTAAATCCGCCAAAGGTACAGTTCGCCAAAGCCAATTATTTAAGGGGGTAGATGCCCTAATTGTTAGTAAAAATAAAACAACGCGGGATTTATTTAAAAGGCTATTTCTCCAATATGAGCGCAAGGTGAAGTTTGCCGCTACTCGGGAAGAGGCTTTAGGGATAATCGAGCAGATTCCCTTTTTAATAATAATTATTGATTTTAGGATATCAAAGGTAGATATATTAGAATTTCTTAGAAAAATTAAAGAAATAGATGAAAATAGCTGTGTAATTGTTGTCAGTGCTCATCCTTCTATAGAATCAGCAGTAGAGATAATCCGGGAAGGAGGCTATGACTATCTTAGTAAGCCTTTTCTTTCTAAAAAGATAAGGATAGTTCTCGAACGAGCAATTGAAAGGCAGCGCCTTTTACAGGAAGCAAGACAAAAGAGGCATTATCAAAAGCTTTCCATTCTTGACGGTCTAACCAATGTTTATAATTACCGCTATTTTCATGAGTTTATAGAAAAACAAATTAATAGAGCAAGACGCTACAACCAATTCTTTTCTTTATTCTTGCTTGATATCGATGATTTTAAGAAATATAATGACACCCGAGGGCACCTGTTTGGCGATAGATTGCTCAGAGGAATAGCTTCTTCTTTAAAAAAAGCAGTGCGAGCGGCAGATACAGTTTTCAGGTATGGCGGAGATGAGTTTGTCGTTCTTCTCCCAATGACCACCAAAGAGCAAGCTTTAAAGGCAGGTGAGCGCCTGCAGAATGTAATAAAACAGAACTTTCCTTTGACAGTCAGCATCGGAATTTCTAACTTCCCCGAAGATGGAGGAAATAAGGATTCGGTAATTAAAAAGGCAGACTTAGCATTATATCAAGCAAAACATTTGGGAAAAAATAAAATATGCCTCGCTACCGCTCAGCATTGATTACGCCGATGCCCTCATGGACACAAGATGTATTTGTGATTAATTTATCGTTGCAATCTTAACTTTATCGTCGTAATCCCTATTTGATGCGTCAGATAAAAGCAAAAGAGATTGAAGATACTGTTGCCCAGCTCTGTTTAGAGGCAAACAGAAATTTGCCCAAAGATGTCCTTGCGACAATTAAAGAGAGCATTGACAAAGAAAGGGGCAGGCCAAAAAGAATTTTGCAGAAGATAATCGAGAACTGTTCTCTGGCTGAAAGAGAGAAACTCCCTTTGTGTCAGGATACAGGTCTACCAATAGTTTTTGTTGATATTGGCAAAAACCTAATAATCAAAGGAGATTTAGAAAAGGCAATAAACAGAGGAATAAAAGAGGGTTATCAAAAAGGCTATTTTAGGAACTCAATTGTGGATCCTTTTTTGCGAAAGAATCCGCAGAGTATCCCGGCAGTAATTCATCTTAATATTTCAGCAAGCGATAAGATGAAGATTACGCTGATGCCCAAAGGGTTCGGCAGTGAGAATGCCAGCGCAACTCATATGTTTGAGCCCACAGCAACAATTGAGGAAATCGGAGATTGGGTTGTAAAAATAGTAAAAGAAAAAGGAGCAGATGCCTGCCCACCTTTATTTATTGGCATTGGAATAGGAGGAAGTCTGGATAAGGCAGTTCTTCTTTCCAAGCAGGCATTGCTTCGACCAGTAGATAAAGTAAATTCTCGGTTAGATTTAGCCAAACTTGAGCAGGAATTCTTAAGACGAATAAACAAATTGGGAATTGGCCCCTTAGGATTAGGAGGCAAGACAACCGCTTTAAGGGTGAGAATTCTCGTTCATCCTACCCATATTGCTGGTTTGCCTGTGGCTCTAAATATAAGTTGTTGGGCACTGAGGAGGGCAAGTAAGAGAATATAGTTCTAGAATACCAGGTAAGCAGCAGTATGCAAGAGAAAATCAAGTAAGCCGTGGGCAGTATGCAGTAAGCAACTTTCTTTAGTATTTCTTTGCCTACTGCCAATTGCCTACGGGAAGTTATGCTAACCTAGCTCAATTGGTAGAGCAGCGCATTCGTAATGCGCCGGTTGTGGGTTCAAGTCCCACGGTTAGCTCCAGGACGCGAATAAACGCGAATTAAAAAGGCGTATACAGGTGAATA
>JAGGUG010000083.1 GCA_021158625.1 Candidatus Omnitrophota bacterium
AGTGTTGGTTTGCGGCGCAGAAACTTTTCAAGTGATTTAATTGCTCAATTAAAAAAGGCATTCAAAATTTTATTCTTTTCTCCCCTTTCTCTCGCCGAGGGTTTAGAAAGGGTTAAAAAAGAGGTGGTTTTATCCTCGGAAGTCCTGCATCTCATAGAGTTTGTCAAAAACTCTCAGCGGGGAATAGCGAAGGGAAACGACAGAATAGAAGAACAGAGGACAGAAAAGAGTAGGCAATAGGCAATTGGCAGTAGGCAAATAAAACCAGGAGGCAATTAACAGTAGGCAGTAGGCAAAGAAATGCCCAAGAAAGTTGCTTACTGCCAACTGTAATTTGCTATGAATAAGATCGGTCTCATTGCTGGAGAGGGGAGGTTTCCCTTTCTATTTGCCCAGGCGGCTAAAATGAGAGGGGTTTTTGTAAGTGGTTTTGCTTTTTTGAAACTCACCGATAAGAAATTGAAGAAGTATGTAGATGAGATTTTCTGGCTAAATGTAGGGGAGTTAAATAAATTATTAGAACTCTTTAAGCAAAATAGAATAGAAAAGGCGATAATGGCCGGTAAGATTCCCAAGGTACTCCTTTTTAATCCCTGTTTTAAAAGAGATACCGGAATAAACTCTCTTTTAGATAAAGTAGTCGATAAAAAAGACAATTCTTTGCTTAGTGCTATAGCTGATAAATTGGAAGAAGAGGGAATAGAACTGCTTGATTCTACTACTTTTCTTTCTCATTTACTGGCGATAAAGGGAACGCTTAGCAAGAGAGAGCCGAGCACCTCCGAATGGGAGGATATTTACTTTGGGAAGGACTTAGCAAAAAGAATGAGTGATTTAGATATTGGGCAGAGCGTAGTGGTAAAGGATAAAGCAATTTTAGCTATAGAGGCGATTGAGGGCACTGATGCGGCAGTCCGACGCGGAGGAAGATTAGCCCAGAGAGGAGCAGTAGTAGTAAAGATGAGCAGCCCGCGGCAAGATATGCGTTTTGATATTCCGGTGGTCGGTCCTCAAACAATAAGGTCTTTGATAAAAGCAAAGGCAAAGGTTCTTGCTATCGAAGCGGGGAAAACCTTAATTATCGATAGAAAGGAGGCAATAAGATTGGCAGATAAAAAAGGAATTGCGGTGGTGGCGATATAAATGAAACTACAATTTAGCGAGGTTCACCCTGTTAAACCCGGCAAAGAGGGGAGCCGTCGAGGCGAATTATTTAACAGGGTGAGAGCCGAAGCTAAATTGTTTAGTTGAATTTCCCAGCACTTATTTACTACAAAGTGTTGTTTTGGGTAAAACTATTTTATAAGCTAAAAGTTATGATTTTGCCCTCAAGCATTGTTTAGTAAATAAGTGCGGGATTCAATGCGCACAGCAATCCCGAAATTTCGGGATTGCGTGCTTATTAAATATGTCCAATTTTGATGAATTATTGGGGCAAAGAGATGAGCGAATTCTCAGAAAATTAGGCACGGACAGCAAGGTCTGCCTGTTGAGTTCAGACATTATCTTTAAAAAGATAATCGACAAGAAAGTAATTATTATGGCCTGCAATGCCCGTATCAAGCATGTTATTCCCGGGATAATGCAAGCGGCTAAGGAATTGGAAGCTATTGTCGCCTTTGAACTGGCAAAGTCCGAAGGGGGGCTTGATGGGGGCTATACCGGCCAAACCCCCCAGATGTTTTTTGAAACCATTATTGATTATGCCGAGAGAGAAAAATTCTATCTGCCCTTTTTTATTCATGCCGACCATCTACAGGTAAAGAATACCTCTCCAGAAGAGATTGAATCTACCCGCGAGTTAATAAAAGCACAGATAGAGGCCGGTTATACCTCATTTGGCATTGATGCGTCTCTCAATGAAATTCCTGATAATATCAAGATAACCGCCGAGCTGGCGCCAATGATATTGCAAACCGGTTCAGGATTAGAAGTAGAGGTAGGCGAGATAAAGGCGTTATCCAAGGGTGGCGAACTCACCACAGTAGAGGAGGCATCTACCTATATTTCCGAATTAAATCGCCGAAATATAAATCCGAATCTACTGGCGATTAATAACGGTTCAAAACACGGAAATTATGCCCCCGGCGAGGAGGTGCATATTGATTTAAAGAGAACCGGCGAGATTTACGAAGCAATCAAACCTTATAAGGTAAACATTGCCCAGCACGGGATTACCGGCACTCCACTTAATCTGGTCGGACAGTTCGCTGATTATGGCATCCGCAAAGGGAATGTCGGGACCCTCTGGCAGAATATTGCCCATAAATATCTGCCGCCGGATTTAATGCAAAGGATGAAAGATTGGGCAAAGGAGAATAATCAGGATATTAAAAAAGCGACTGCTGTTTTTAAGGAAGAGATTGATAACATTGATGAAGAGTGCAGACAAAAGATTAGACAGGAGGCAACAATCCAGGCGCGGGCGTTTATCCAGGCCTTTCGGGCAGTAGGGACAGCGAAGATGATATAATAACTTCACTTACACCCCCGATGTGTAAGTGGTTCACGCTGTTAAATCCCCGCCAAGGCGGGGTAAATATGAGGTGTGAAATGCAAATAACCAAGGACAAATTGTCCAGCCTGTTAAATTTGCAAAGCAACTATTTAACAGGGTCAAGGTTTAAGGGGGGTAGGAGATTAGAAACATCGGGTAGCGGGATACGGGATATGGGATACGGGATACGGCTAACGGGTATCGCTCTTCTTTTTCTTCTCTTCTCTGTATTTTCCCCGCTCCCCGCTACCC
>JAGGUG010000071.1 GCA_021158625.1 Candidatus Omnitrophota bacterium
CTCACCATTGCCTCCGGTTTAACCTATATCTGGAGGGAAAAGAATATCGCTGATAACTCATCAGTGTAATCAGTGATGCATCAGTGTTGCTATGAAAGATAAAATTGCTATTGTTGGGCGACCAAATGTGGGTAAGTCAAGCTTATTTAATCGCTTGATAAAGCAGAGGAAATCTATCGTTGGGGAAGAAGATGGTGTTACCCGCGATAGAATTTACGGTGATTTGCACTGGCGGGGTTACTCTGCGCAATTGATTGATACAGGCGGATTGATTGCTTCTCCTGAGCATTTTTCTTCTCTGAAAAAAATAGAAATATTGGTCAGGAAACAGATAGATATTGCCGTCGAAGAGGCGAGACTCGCCATTTTTGTTACTGATGTTAAGACAGGACTCACCCCTCTTGATAAAGATGTCTCTTTATATCTAAAAAGAAAAGAGAAAGAGGCAGTATTGGTGGTGAATAAAGTAGACAATGAGAGATTAAAGAATGAGGCGGCTAACTTTTATCAATTAGGATTTAAAGAACTCTTCCCTGTTTCTGCGGCTCATGGTTTAGGAATAGGTGAACTACTCGATTGTTTAGTCAGCAAACTTCCTCCTATTTTATCTCCGCCAATTAAAGAAGAAACAATTAATGTTGCTATCGTGGGCAAACCCAATGTAGGAAAGTCCTCTTTTATAAACTCTTTGCTTGAGGATGAAAGGATGCTTGTAGATGAGCAGCCGGGGACTACCCGTGATAGCGTGGATATTCTTTTTAAAAAAGGTGGGAGAAGCTATCTTTTATTAGATACTGCCGGCATAAGAAAAAAGAAGGTAATCAGGGATACCCTGAACTTATATAGTTTATTCAGAACCTACAAAGCTATTGATAGAGCAGAGATTGTTCTGTTATTAATTGATATCCGGGAGGGGTTAAGCAGACAGGATATTACAATTCTAAATTTCATTATTAGAAAAAACAAAGCAGGGATTATTGCTGTGAATAAAAAAGACCTGCTTAGAAATGTTTGTTTAAGAGAGTATGAAAGGATGCTCCGGCAGCGAATAAGGCATCTAAATTTTCTCCCCATTGTCTTTATTTCGGCTTTAAAGCGAGAAAATATCTATGAGACCCTTGATTTAATCGCCAAGATAGCCGAGAGCAATAGGCGGAGAATAGCGACTAATTTGTTGAATAGATTAGATATCTCTTTTCCCCATACTCGTATTTATTATCTTACTCAGATAAAGACAAAACCCCCCAGGTTTCTTGTTTTTGTGAACAACCCTGATTCCATAAAAGCCCATTATTCTATTTATTTAAAAAACCTGCTTAGAAAGAAATTTGGCTTTATGGGAGTCCCTATAGATATTGTTTTTAAACAGCGATTACAGCGATGAAAATGTGATAACAGCGATGAATGTATCGTCGTAATCGGTTGTTAATCGCCGTAATCGTTATTTATAATCGTCGTAATCATTTTTATAAAAGCAGCGATTACAGCGATGAGAAATATGATTACAGCGATTAAAAAGACAGCGATTGCAAGTGATGCTTTTATCACCATAATCGTGCTTTTATCACCGTAATCGCTATATTCCGATGTTAAAGATATTAAGTTATTCCATTCTCTTTTTGAGTATAGCCCTCCTAACTTATTACTTTTATCCTTCTATCGAGGAGTGGTTAAGAGAGTATCAAAGTAGTCAACGGATAAAAAAGACCTCCAATCATTTAGGGCAGATGTTTATTAAACTCCCTCTTTCGACCCTTGTTTATATCACCTTTCTCACTCCTTTCATTTTGGGGGTAATCGGTTTTTTAATTAGCGGTAGCTTTTTCGTTGCTTTTATTTGTGTAGGCTTCGGAGTAACTTTGCCGAGTCTCTTTATTAAAAATTTTCAAAAGAGGCGCTTGAAGAAATTTGAGGCTCAATTGGTAGATGGTTTAACCTCTCTTTCCAGTTCTTTAAGAGGAGGATTGAGTTTTCTTCAGGCAGTGGAGGTATTGGTAGAGGAACTTCCGCCTCCCATCTCCCAGGAATTTAGTTTGATATTGATAGAAAACAAATTGGGTATTCCTCTGGAGGAATCTCTTCAGAAGTTAGCCCGCAGAATGAAGAGCGAGCCATTGTCTCTGACGATAAGAGCAGTGCTTATTGCCCGCCAGAGTGGTGGAGATTTGACTGCGGTTTTTTCCCAGATTGTGAATACAATTAAAGAGAGAAATAAATTAGAGCAACGGATAAACACCTTAACCTCTCAGGGGAGGATGCAGGGGATGCTGATGGGGGTTCTGCCGATTATCTTTGCGGCAGTTGTTTCGACTACTAACCCCTCTCTGATTCAAACAATGCTTGAAGAGCCGGCCGGACAGGCGATGCTGATTTACGCCTTGATTTCGGAGATTATCGGTGTGATTTTAATCAGAAGGGTTTGTCGGATAGAGATATAGATAGAATTTCTAATGTCTAATTGCTTTAATTTCTAAATAAATTTAGGTCAATTAGGTTAATTAGAAATTAGTCATTCCCAGAAGAGAAAACTATGGTCTATTTCATCTCTTTACTATTTATCTTTACGGCGATTTTTATTTTGGTGATTTCCCTCTTTCCCAAACGGAGTGAGCAAAGAATTCGCGAGCGTTTGATTTCCGAATCCGAAGGAGAAAAGAAGAAAAGAGAGGTTATTCTGGACCTTCTAATTCCTTTGAATAAACGTTTGAATCTTCCCGGGCTAAAGCAGGGTTTGCAAAAGAGATTAGTTTGTGGAGGGGTAGAACTTACAGCTGACCAATTCTTATCCTTAAAAGAGATAGCAAGCGTTCTTTGCGGTTTGTTTTATTTATTGATTAGTAAAGGAATAACCCCCCTTCATTTTATCCTTTCGCTTGTAGTTGGTTTTTTCCTTCCCGATTTATGGTTGAGAAATAAGATTCAAAAGAGACAGCAAGAAATTAGACGTGCTCTCCCCGATGTTGTGGATTTATTGTCTCTTTCTGTGGAAGCAGGGCTTGATTTTATGTTAGCCGTAAATCGGGTAGTGAGGGAAAGCAAGCTCAATCCCTTCATTGAAGAGTTAGGACGGATGTGGCAGGAAACCAGAATCGGTAGGTCGCGGCGGGAAGCCCTACTGCATATGGGAGAGAGAATAGACATCCCTGATGTTTCTTCTTTTGTGCGCACATTGGTTCAAGCCGAACGAATGGGCACAAGCATTGCTGAGGCACTGCATAACCTTTCCCAGGAGGTTCGACTCCAGCGGTTTCAGCGCGGGGAAAAACTTGCCCTGCAGGCACCAGTAAAACTGCTTATTCCTTTAATGCTATTTATCCTGCCGGTAGTTCTGATAATTGTTGCCGGCCCTATTTTGCTCCAATTTATGAAGCAGGGGATTGGATAGGCGGACGTGGCGGAACTGGCAGACGCGCATGGCTTAGGACCATGTCTCGGTAAGAGATGGGAGTTCAACTCTCCCCGTCCGCACCAAGGCTATGCTTTACTCTGAGGCAATAACCTATCTTGGTTCTCTTTGTAATTACGAGCAGAATAGGAGGGATTATGATTTTGGTCTCAAAAGAATAAAGAAATTTTTGCAAGGGGTAGGGAATCCCCAGAGAGAATTTTTGTCTATCCATATTGCCGGCAGCAACGGCAAAGGAGCAGTTGGAAATCTTATTTACAGTATATTAAAAGAAGAAGGTTATAGAGTTGGTTTTTTTTCTTCTCCACATCTAATTTCAATAAGAGAAAGGATTCGTGCTTCGTTTAATTCTTCGCAAGGGTTATTCAACGATATAATTTCCAGAAGAGATTTTGCTGATTTAATAGAAAAGATTGCTTTCGCAGAGAGAACCAACGAGGATAAACTTACCTTCTTTGAAACACTCACCGCTGCGGCTTTTCTCTATTTTGCCGCAGAGGATGTGGATTTAGCAGTTATTGAGACCGGCTTAGGGGGAAGATTGGATGCAACCAATGTGCTTAATCCCTTAATTTGTGTTCTTAGTCCTATCGCCCTTGAGCATTATCAGGAATTAGGTAATAGCTTGACTAAAATTGCTCGGGAAAAAGTCGGGATAATCAAGAGAGGCGCTTGTGTAATTTCTGCTCCCCAGAAGGAAGAGGTTAGGAAGGTAATTGAGAAGAGATGTGGGGAGAAAAAAACGGAACTGTTTGAGGTTCGGGATGTGTCGCTAAGAAAACCGGAGAACACTCTTTTAGCCCTTAAAGTTTTAGAAAAATTAAGCGAAAGATTTCCGGTTTCGCAGAAAGCGATAAAGCGGGGTTTTAAAAATACATATTGGCCGGGAAGGTTAGAGAGAATTTCAATTACAAAGAGAAATAGAGACTATCAAATTTTATTGGATGGGGCCCATAATCCTTCAGCGGCAGAGTTCTTGAAAAAGGTTATAGAAAGACAATTTCCTTTTAGACAAATAACCCTTATTTTTTCTGCCTGCAGAGATAAGGATATTGAGGGAATAAGTAGGGTTATTTTCCCCATTTGTAAGAGGGTAATCTTTACCCGCTTTAAAAATCCGCGCTGTGAGACAATAAAAGAGTTAAGAAAAAGAACCGGCGTGCAAGGAGAAGGAGCAGGAGATATAAAAGAGGCATTAGAACTTGCTTGCAAAGGTGCCTCAACCAATACCCTGATTTTAATCACCGGTTCGCTTTATTTAGCGGGAGAAGCACTCCAAGTTACCAAGTCACCAGCACACCAGTAGCCAGGTCACCAGAGAAACCACTGAATTCCTTATAGTCAGCAATAGAGAAGTTGCTGATATATTATACCTGGGAACTGGTGACTGGAAACTGGTGACTTATAGCTGACGAAGGAAGTGAGGAAGTTGTGTCTGACACCATTGCGGCTATTTCCACCCCTTTAGGAGAGGGAGGAATTGGAATTGTACGCATAAGCGGCAAGAAGGCTCTTTCTATTGCCGATAAAGTTTTTCGCTCTCCCCAAGAGAAAAAGCCATCCAAATTTGAAAGTCATAAATTGCATTATGGACATATCATAGACTCAGAAGGCAGAATAATTGATGAAGTGCTATTAAGCGTAATGTTTGCAGACCGGAGTTATACCCGGGAAGATAGTGTAGAGATTAATTGTCACAGCGGGATTGTTGTTTTACGGAAGATTTTGGATTTGGTTATTGAAAACGGAGCGCGATTAGCCGAACCCGGTGAATTTACCAAAAGGGCGTTTCTCAACGGACGTATTGACCTTTCTCAAGCCGAGGCAGTTTTGGGTATTATCGAGGCAAAGACCGAGGCCGCTCTGAGGGCGGCAATAGGGCAGTTAGAGGGACATTTAGCAGTTAAAATCAAGGAGATTCGCGAGACTTTGTTGGATATAAGAACACAGATTGAGGCTGAGATTGATTTTCCTGAGGAGGATATTCCTTTTGTTTCGCCGGAAGAGGTTTTAAAAAAGACAGAGAGAGCAAAAACAGAGATTGAGAAGGTCTTAGAGAAAGCAGAGCAGGGAATTATTTTGCGAAAGGGGATTCTGACGGCTATCTGCGGCAAGCCAAATGTGGGTAAATCGAGCCTTTTTAATGCTTTATTGAAAAAAGACCGTGCCATTGTAACTCCCGTCCCGGGAACTACCCGGGATACAGTTGAGGAAGTAATTGATTTAAAAGGGATTCCTTTTTATCTTGTAGACACCGCCGGGATAAGGAAAAGCAAAAACCTTGTAGAAAAAGAGGGGATTATCCGCAGTCAGAATTCTTTAAAGAAAGCAGACATAGTTCTATTTATAATTGATGGCTCTAGAGATATTGAGAAGGAAGATAAACAGATTGCCAGAGAAGTCAAGAATAAAAAGTTACTCCTGATAATCAATAAGATTGATTTACCTCAGAAGGTTTCTCCCCAAAAGCTCTGCCAGGATTTAGATTTAGAGGCAAAGGTAGTAAGTATTTCGGCAACCGAGGAAAGGAATTTGCCGTTGTTAGAGAAGGCGATTACGGATTCTGTTTGGCAGGGAGATGTGTATAGTTCAGCAGGCGACTTACTGATTTCTAATCTTCGCCAGAAGGAGAGTTTGACAAAGGCGAGGCAAGCACTGATAAACTTTAAGCAGGGAATAGAGAAAGAGGTAAGCGAAGAGTTTTTAGCCATAGACCTGAAAGAGGCAATTGACTCTCTGGGAGAGATTAGCGGCGAGACCGCCAGCGATGATATTTTAGAAAGGATCTTTAGTAAATTTTGTATAGGAAAATAAATGAAGCCACGATTTAGGCGACCCCGAAACTTCGGGGGAGACTAAATCGTATGCCTGCCTGTTGTCAGGCGGGGCTGAATTTACCCAGCACTAATTTTATGTATTATGTGTATGTTCTGAGGAATAAAAAGAACAAGGAATTTTATTATGGTTATACAGGTGATTTAAAGCGTCGCATCAATGAGCATAATCAAGACTGGAAGTTTATTTACTATGAAGCATATCTATCAGAGTTAGATGCTAGAGAAAGAGAAAGAAAGTTAAAAAATTATGGACAGTCCAGAACTCATCTTAGGAATCGTCTTAAAGAAACATTAAAATTAGAAAATTAGTGCTGGGTTCAATGCGCACAGCAACTTACGAGCACTTCGTTCCGTAAGTTGCGTGCTTATTGAATGAATAAACAAAAAATTGAACAAGCAGTAAGAATATTTTTAGAAGCCATTGGCGAGGATGTAAAAAGGGAGGGGCTTAAAGGGACGCCCGAGCGGGTTGCCCGAATGTGCAGGGAGATTTTTCAGGGCTATGAAAAGGATGCCGCTCAGGAATTAAAAAAAACATTTTCCGAGAGTTACGACGAGATAATCCTCCTAAAAAACATTCCTTTTTACTCTGTATGCGAACACCATATTCTCCCCTTTGTAGGAAAAGCCCATATTGCCTATATTCCGGCCAATAATAGAGTAGTGGGATTGAGCAAGATTGTCCGCACTTTATCCTTGCTTTCTCAGCGTCTCCAGATTCAGGAGAGATTAACCAATCAGGTAGCTGATTTAATCGTGGAGAAATTACAACCCAAAGGGGTATTAGTGATAATCGAAGCCGAACATATGTGTATGGTGATGCGTGGGATTAAAAAACCGGGAACACTGGTGACTACGAGCGCCCTGAGAGGGGCATTTAAGAAGAATGAGAAAACAAGGCAGGAGGCATTGGCATTAATTAAGAAGTAGCGAGTAGCAAGGAGAGAGTAGAGAGAGACAAACATTAATCGTTTATCGGTTGCGTAGCTGGAAACGTTGAAGGTTAATCGGTAATCGTGCAAGAATAAACGCAACCGTAGGACAGTAGACGATTCGAGCTACGCAACCGCAACCGTTCGACAATGTGAGAAGGGGAAATCCATGGAGCCAAAAAAGAGGATTGTTCAAGAGAAGTTAAAGGATTTTTTGGGTGATTTAGGAGCGAAGAAATCTGCTCCCGGCGGGGGAAGTGCGGCGGCTTTGAGCGGGGCATTGGGAATAAGTTTGGTGCAGATGGTCGCTAACTTTAGCGTTTATCCTGTTAAGTCTCCCGGCACTTACGGCGGGGGAGCGGCGAAGCCACTATTTAACAGGGCAAATTCTCCTCAAATCCGAGAAATTTTGCAAAAAACAAGGCAGATAAAAAAGGAGTTAATCAAACTTATTGATGAAGATGCAAAAGCAGTTTCTGCCTTTTTTCAGAAAGAGAATTCCTTTTCAAAGCGGAGGAGAGCAAAACAAAGAATGAAAAATATCCCTGTTAAAATTTTTCAAAATTGTGAAGAGGGCTTAAAGCTAATTCCTTATTTGGCAAAAAAAGGAAATAAAAATTTACTCAACGATTTGAGGATTGCCCGTATTCTCCTTAAAGCAGGGGCAAAAGCGGCAAAGGAACTAACTGAAATGTCTAATTAACCTAATTTCTAATTGACCCAATTAAATCCCAATGACATTAAAAGTCAAAAAGGAAAGTCAAAGGTGCCGGATGGAGCAATCAAATCTGTCCGAAGAATCTGTCCGAAGTTTAGATTTGTCCGAAGTTTCGCTTCGGACAGTGTATCAGTGATAAGATGATTTTACCTTGTCGGCCAATTGCCGAAAGAATTAAAAAAGAAGTTAAACGAGAATTGGGAAATCTGTCCGAAGTTTCGCTTCGGACAAAGGTTCCTCTTCGGATAGAGGTTCCTCATCTGGTAAGTGTTCAAGTGGGAGACAATAAGGGCGTCCGCATTTATGCCGATGCGCAGAAGAAGGTCTGTAAGGAAATAGGGATAAGGTATTCTACACAATACTTTAAAGATATCTCAGAGAAGGATTTAATTAGTTTTATTCAAAAATTAAATAGTGATAAAGATGTCAGTGGCATAATTGTTCATCTTCCTTTACCTGCGGATATCCAGCCCAAAAGGGTCTCTGCGGCTTTGAAATTGGAAAAGGATGTAGAGGGAATGCATCCCCGCAGTGATGTAGTTCCTTGCACCGCTTTAGCGATAATGGAAATATTGAAGGAGACAAAGATAAAGCTTAGAGGAAAAGAGGTAGTAATCATTGGCAATAGCGATTGCGTGGGGAAGCCGCTTTTTAATCTTCTTCTGGACAGAATGGCTACGCTTACAAGTTGCAACATTACTACCAGAGATTTAATTTCGCACACCCAGAGAGCCGATATCCTGATTGTGGCTGTGGGCAAGCCGAATTTTATCAAGCCGGAAATGGTCAAAAAGAGAGCGGTAGTAATCGATGTGGGGATTAATTATGTAGGCAATAGAGTTGTCGGAGATGTGGATAGAAAAGTAGAGAAAAAAGCAAGGTTCCTTACGCCGGTGCCCGGTGGTGTGGGGTTGATAACTACGGCAATGTTGATGAAAAATACGCTGGACTGCTTCAAACTGCAGGCCACAGGCTACAGGTCTACTTTGCCTTGACAATTGGAATAGATAGAATTGACAGTTTTTTTAAATTTGTGGTAATATTTAGTTAAAGATAAGAAAAATGAAAAAAATCACTAAAAAGTGGTTGCCTTATATTGAAGCAGATTTAAATTTGGCAGAAGCAGGCTTGAAGGGAAAAAGAGCCAATAAATGGACTTGTCTTTTGATTATCTGGCATTGCCAACAAGCAGTGGAGAAATCTTTAAAAATGTATTCTATCGAAAATGGTAAAGAGCTTTTATTAACCCACGATTTACCGAGATTATTAAGATATTCAGACTTAAAAGACGAGAAAAATTATAGCAAATTTATTATTGAACTCAACAAATATTATGCTAAGCCACGTTAATCCTGATGCACCATTGCGAGCTAATTATCCAGCCGTTAGTTTACAAATAGCAAAAGATTTTTATTCCAAAGCCAAGGAGTTTTGTTTATGGATAAGAGAAAAAATAAATTAACCAAATACCAAAAAAAATAGTTGATAATTATATAAACGCTATTGCTAAAAAAATTGATGTTAGTGGTGTTTTATTATTTGGTTCGCGTGTCTATGGGAGGCCTCGGAAAGACAGCGATGTCGATTTAGTGGTTATTTCTTCCAGTTTTAAAAGAAAAAATTTTGACCAACGTATAGATTGGCTTACTAAGGAAAGATTAGGTATTGCCGATACAATAGCAATGGATGTCTTTGGTTATACGCCCCAAGAATTCGCCACGATTGAAGATGAAAGTGCTATTATGGCCAAAGCAAAGAAAGATGGGGTCTGGTTATATAAAAAGTGAAACCTTCTATTTTTACCGCTTTCTAAAGTTCCTCAAAAAGTAATAAAAAAAGCACTTGGCAGAGAAAAGGGGAATGTAGCGATCTTTAAGAAAGTCACCAGTTACCAAGTCACCAGTGGTTTTCTGGCGACTGGAACCGGTTCCTGGGAACTTCTTAAAATTGGAAGTCACCAAGGATTAACAATAGCCATCGCTTTCTTATTAAACAGCATTCCTTATCCAGCTTATGGAATAAGGGCAGGGAAGCCATGATAGCGTTACCTGCCCTTTTTTATTTACCCTGTTAAATAATTCGCCTATAGCGAATTTCCCTCCTTGCGGGAATTTAACAGGGTGAACCCCATTAAATTCACCGAAGGTGAAGCGGCAAAGCCGCTATTTAACAGAGTTGCAAGTTTAGGGGGAATTTGGTATAATGAAAAATACGATTACAACGATAAATGCATCGCCGTAATCCTTTGTTAATCACCGTAATCAGTTATAACGGAGTTATAGCAGGAGAAAGAATGCTCAGAAAATTAAAATGGAAGATTATTTTGGTGGTTTTGGTTACCGGCTTAGCCGTGCATCTTAGTTTGCCTTTAGCAAAGAAGATAAACCTCGGTTTAGACCTTCAGGGGGGGATGCATCTGGTTTTGCAGGTGGATACTTCTCAGCTTTCTCCCCAAGAGAAAAAGGGGGTTTTGGAAAGGGCGTTGGCGATTGTGCGCAATCGCGTTGACCAATTCGGCGTCTCTGAACCCTCTATCCAGAGCCAGGGAAAGGATAGAATTATTGTCCAGCTCCCTGGGGTAACCGAGCGCGAGAGGGCAATTGAACTATTAGGCAAAACCGCTCTTTTGGAATTCAAATTAGTAGAGAGCGACCCCGAAAAACTAAAAGCGGCTTCTCAGGGCAACATTCCTGAGGGTTATGAGTTAAAGACGCTGGCAGAAAGAGAAGTACTTCTTTTACATAAAAAACCTGCTTTAACCGGTAAATATTTGGTGGATGCCAATATGCGTTTTGACCAGAGCCAATTCAATCAGCCGGTAGTGGCTCTGCAATTCAACCGTGAAGGGGCTGAGGAATTCGCCAAACTCACCTCGGAAAATGTAGGAAGGCGGCTGGCAATAGTCTTGGATGGGGAAGTTCAATCTGCGCCGGTAATCCGAGAGCCAATTCCTAATGGCGAAGCAGTAATCAGCGGGAATTTTAGCCAGCGAGAAGCAAATGATTTGGCTATCATCCTCCGCGCCGGTGCTCTGCCCGCCCCTATCCACATTGAAGAAGAACGCACCGTAGGTCCAAGTTTAGGTCGGGATTCAATTGCTCGGGGAATAAGGGCAACTCTCTGGGGAGGGGGTCTCGTTGTTTTGTTTATGGCAATCTATTATCTGCTTGCCGGCTTAATTGCTAATTTTGCCCTCTGTCTAAATATTATTCTTATCTTAGGCGCGCTTTCTTATTTTAAAGCCACTCTGACCCTACCAGGAATTGCCGGTATTATTCTGACCATTGGTATGGGGATAGACGCCAATGTTTTGATATTTGAACGAATTCGTGAGGAGATAAAGAATGGGAAGAGTTTGCGGACGGCCATTTCGGCTGGTTATAAGCGTGCTTTTCTAACTATTGTTGACGCCAATCTTACTACCTTAATCACTGCTCTAGTTCTTTTCAGATTTGGTAGCGGACCGGTAAAGGGATTTGCCGTAACCCTGAGCATCGGTATTGTTGCTTCAATGTTCACCGCTCTCTTCTGTACGCGGATTATCTTTGACCTCCTGAGTTTGAGCAAAAGATTCCAGAAACTTCCAATGCTTCAATTGATAAGAGATAGTCAGATTAATTTTATCGGCAAGCGAAAGTTTGCTTATCTTCTTTCGTCTCTAATGATTATTGTTGGACTAATTTCCTTTATTGGTAAGGGAGAGAGAAACTTTGGTATTGATTTTACCGGTGGTTCGCTTCAGCAGTTTAAATTTGAGAGAGCAATCAAGCCCGAGGAGATTCGCGCATCTTTACAAAAAATAGGCTTAAGCCCGCAGATTCAGCAGTTTGGCAGCCCCAAGGAGATTTTAGTAAAATCCGATTATAAAATCTCTAATGAAATCTTAAACCAATTTCAGAGTGAGTTTTCGTCTGCCCACCCTCAGAGGGTTCGGATAGAGCGAGTAGGTCCGGCCGTAGGCGAGGATTTTAAAAAACGAGCAATCTTCGCCCTTTTGCTCTCGATGCTCGCCATCTGTGCCTATATCTCCTATCGGTTTGAATTCAAATTTGCCATTGCCGCAATTGTGGCTTTGTTTCACGATGTTCTGATTACTACTGGAATATTGAGTTTGACAGGACGCGAGATTTCCTTGCCAATAATTGCTGCCCTCCTTACCATTGTCGGTTATTCCCTAAACGATACCATCGTTGTCTTTGACCGTATTCGCGAAGACCGTAAATTAATAAAAAAAGGAGATTTAAGAAAGGTAATTAATTTGAGCATCAATCAAACCCTGAGCCGAACCCTCCTTACCTCTTTGACTACCTTTATGGTTGTCTTTTCCCTATTTTTGTTCGGCGGCGAGGTAATTCATAACTTCGCCTTTACTTTGCTAATCGGGATTATTGTGGGAACCTATTCCTCTATCTTTGTCGCCAGTCCGATTTTGGTGGACTGGAGGAGAAGATTAAAATAAAATTCCAAGCACCAAGCACCAAAAACAAACAAATCACAATTGACCCTGTTAAATACCACTTCGTGGCAATTTCGCCTCTGGCGGAATTATTTAACAGGGTGAACCGAAACAAAGAAAAAATAAGAGAAGGGAAATTTTTAAGTAGTTGTTTTGGTCATTCGGTCATTGAGATTTGGAATTTATTTGTGATTTGGAATTTGTGATTTGTGATTTTCTTTATGTTATGCTCAAAAAATGGAATGTTTTTTCCGAAGATAAAGAACTGCAAAAAAAGTTTGCTGATGAATTGAATATCTCTCCAATTACCGCGCAGGTGTTGATTAACCGTAATATTGTCTCTCTCCAGCAGGCACATTTTTTTTATAAAGCAAACCTCTGCGATTTGCATAATCCTTTTTTGTTAAGAGGAATGGACATTGCTGTTCAAAGGATTAAAAAGGCGATAGCCGAGAGGGAAAAGATAATCGTCTATGGTGACTATGACGCCGACGGGATAACTGCCACTGCTTTGCTGTCGTCTCTTCTTTCTAAATTGGGAGCCGATGTTCGCTGTTATATCCCCAATCGTTTGAGTGAGGGCTATGGTTTAAACAAAGAAGCTCTAAATAAAGCGGCGAGCCAGGAGGTTTCTTTGCTTATTACTGTAGATTGCGGGATAAACGCAGTGGAAGAAGTGCGCTATGCAGCACAGTTGGGAATAGATATAATTATCACCGACCACCATCGCTTAGGAGAAGAATTACCCTCTGCTTTTGCAGTTATAAATCCTTTGCAGACTGATTGTCCTTATCCGGACAAGAATTTAGCCGGAGTGGGCCTGGCTTATAAATTAGCTTCTGCCCTAACCGATGAAAAAGGAGAAGAATACTTAGATTTGGTTGCCTTGGGCACAGTAGCCGATGTTGTCCCTTTAGTCGGCGAGAATCGAGTTTTAGTAAAGGAAGGATTAAAGAAGATAGGTAAAGGCAGGATTGGTTTGAGTGCCCTCGCAAAGGTAGCCGGTTTGAAGAGAGAAATAAATGCAGCGAGCATCGCTTATATCTTAGGACCGCGGATAAATGCCCGCGGAAGATTAAGTTCTCCCCAATCTGCGCTGAAGCTCTTGCTTACCTCTTCCTGGCCGGAGGCAGAAAATTTGGCAAGGGTTCTCAACGATGAAAATGCGAGAAGGCAAAAAGTAGAGAAGGAGATTTTAGAGCAGGCACTTAAAAAACTTTCGGATATAGATGTTGAAGAGAGAAAGATAATTATTTTGTCTGACGAACGCTGGCATCCGGGGGTGATTGGTATTGTTGCCTCTCGGTTAGTGGAAAAATATTATCGGCCGGTAATCCTGATTGCGATTAAAGAAAGAAAAGCAAAGGGTTCGGGGCGGTCAATCAAAAATTTTCATCTCTTTGATGCACTCCTCCAGTGCAAAGACATTTTAGATGAATGCGGCGGACATAAATACGCCGTTGGTCTAAGCCTTCAGGTAGAGAAGATTGAGGAGTTTAAACAAAGAATGGAAGAGATTACCGATAATTTACTTTCTCGCGAAGATTTAATTCCTTGCTTAAATATTGACGCTCGGCTCTCTCTTTCTCAATTAGATTTTAAGTTTCTGGACGAATTAACTAATTTAGCCCCTTTTGGTGTTGGAAATCCCAAGCCGGTATTCGCTTCTAAAGTTAGATTAAAATCCTTTCAGAGATTGAAAAACAATCATTTGAAAATTTGGGTAAGTGATGATAAAATTACCTATCCGGCTTTGTGGTTTAATCAGGAAGGAGATTTTTCTCCTCCAGCCGGCGAATTCCAAATTGCCTATTCTCCAACAGTTAATATCTGGGAGGGAAGGAAGGAGATACAATTAGTAATCAAGGATGTGAAATCTAATTTAGAATTTAGAGATATTTTGGGATAGTCAACAGGTAATAGTAAGCAGTAGGCAGTAGGCAGTAGGCAAGGAAAAGCAGTTAGCAGTAGGCAGTATGCAGTAGGCAAAATAAAAGATAAAAAATTGCCTACTGCCAATTGCCAACTGCCTACTGGTTCTTTGCCTACTGCTAACTGCCAACTGCCTACTGATTTCTGCGCCCGTAGCTCAGTTGGATAGAGCATCTGCCTTCTAAGCAGAGAGTCGCGTGTTCGAATCACGCCGGGCGTGCCAATTTTTGCTTCGCAAAAATTTTTGGTGGCTATGGTGTAAAGGTAGCACAAGAGATTGTGGCTCTCTTTGTACGGGTTCGAATCCCGTTAGTCACCCCAATTTTTTATTTCGGAAAAGAGAACTTATTTAGTTCTTGATTATGAACCCTGCGAATGTTAAAATATCAATCAAAGAATAAGAGAGTTATCTTATCCTTATTATCATATCAATATTTGGAAATATGTCAAATATAAATTTAGGAAAAAGAATAAAAGAGCTAAGAACTAAATTAAAAATATCTCAAGACCAACTTGC
>JAGGUG010000023.1 GCA_021158625.1 Candidatus Omnitrophota bacterium
AATAATCAAAATCTTCCCCATAAGATTGCTTTGCTTTTCCCTGATTTTCCTCAATAGTTGCTCTCTTATCTTTAAAATTGATTTTTTTACCATTAACAGGTTTCTCTATTTCACTTCTTTCTTTAATAAACTCCTTTGCCTTCTCGTTCCAGCTATATCCTTCACCTTCAGGAATCAATATCCCGTTTTTAACCATCCAGTCAAATTCGGGTGTGTTCCCTTTTGTTTTCGCTTTACTTACCCTTTCAAATGCGTCTCTTGCTACCTTTTCTGTAGAAAAACCATCAGGAAACTCAGAGAGTAATCTATTTAATTTTTGATAGTAATAGCCAACTATATTCCAGAGATTCTCCTCTTCCGTTATGCGGGATAATAACTTCTCCTTCAATTCAGAAGGAATCTTGCGATGTCGCATTAAATGCTTTGCCCTGCCATATTCATGCTTCCCGCAGAGTTCCTCTACATCCTCAATTGCTTCTTCTTCTCTTCTTTTCTCCTGTATCTCTTCAAATAACCCCTTTTCCTCATATCTATATGGCCTTATGAGCCTAAGCGCAGCATCAAACTTACCTTCTTTGCATAGCTTCTTGGCTTGAGCAACGGCTTCATCCTTCCTTCTTCTTCTTTTTTCTTCTCTTTCTTTTTCCCTCTCTATACGTTCAAACTCTTTCTCTCTGGCTATTTGCTTTTTACTCTTTGACCTCTGTTTTTGCCCCTTTTCCTTTATCCTTTGCTTCTCTATTCCTTTAGGATCCCTTTGTTTAACCTGCTTTTTGGTCTTTTTACTCGGAGATTTCTTCTTTTCAACTTCCTTCCTTATTATTTTTATCTTCCTTCCCGTTAGTTCTTCAAGAAATTCCTCAAGACTGATTTCTTCTTTCTTAAGCTTTCTTTGTAAAGTTTTCCATTCCTCTCTGTGTTTTTTTCTGTATTCGGCAATATCAAATTCAACGGAGTCGCCGATAAATTCATCAAGAATAGCTACATATTTAGGCCTCTTTATCTCAATCTCTCCCTCTTCTTTACCAAGTATATCGGCAATAATCCTATTTAAAGGAACGCCTTTTCTTTTGGCCATTTTCCGCAAAGTATTGTAATCTTCTTTGTGAAGCCTTCTAAACTCAGCAATGTCAAATAAATTACCTTGTTTACTTTCCATATATTCTTTTACTGCCCTTACATAGCGAGGGGCTTCTTCATATATCTTAATATCCCCACCAATTTTATTTTTGATAAAATCAACAAAAGAAATACCTAATTTATCTATCCTGTTGCAAATAGTCTTATATTCTTGAGGATATTGCTCTTTGAATTCTGTAAGGTTAAGTCTATCTGATGAACCAATAGCTTCTCTTAATGCCTTAAGATATGAAGGTAGCTTTATTTGACTGATTTTTTCAATGAGATTAACTACAGCTCTACCTTTATCTAAGGAAGCTCCTGGAGATAAAAATCCTTCTAAGGAAGTTTTTAAATCAGGAGGCAATTCATAACCTTCTTTATGCTGAGAAAGAAGAAGGTTCCTCTCAATTAATTTTGAAGTGAGGTAATGAACTTCAGTCTCTCTCATTCCCGTGAATTTTTTAATTAGAGAATATCTATTTATTCCTTTTAATACACATATTAAAACTGTTAATATCTTTTCTTTGCCCAATTTTTCTGGAAGTTGAGATGCAAGATAATGTATCTTTCTTATCTCTTCCTCTGTAATTATTTCTAAATCCTTAAGGCGAGTCAAATAATCAGGTTCTTCAAGTTTTTCTCCCCCGCCAAATTTCCCTTTATCTTCCAACTTATTCTCTATAGCCTCTCTTCTTCTCTCTTGAAATGTTAAGAAACTCTTGCCACCATCAAGATAATCTCCTGAAGTTTCATCTTTTCCTTTCCTCCTTCTCCCCCTTTTAGATAATTCTTTAAGCAAATCTTTAAAAACCTCTCCTCCTTCCTCTATCTGTGGCTCCAACTCTTTAATAATCTCAGGAAAATCCACAAACTCACCTATCTCCTCATACTCCTTTTTGACCTTTCTTGCTTCTCTTGCCAATCTTTTAATATACCTCTTTCTTATCTTCTCTACAGGTTCATTTAACCATGCAATATCAAGATAATCAGAACCAATAATTACCCCCATTTTCTCTAATTCTCTTTTCTTTTTCTCCAGCTGACTAAAAATAAGTCCATCAGAAACAACTAATTTTATAAATTTCCTCATATTAGGAAGACTTAATTTAACCTTGAAGAGAGAAAAAAACCTCCGCATATCTTCGTATTTAAGCTGAAGATGATTGAGCTCTTCCTTTTCATCTGGTTTTAACTTTGCAAGAGTATTGTTAAGAGGGTCTTGTTTTCTTTTTATTTCTTCCTCCGCTTTTTGAATTAATTCTTGCACTTGAGGATTATCCTGATGAAACCTTAATTGATTTTTTAATATTCTCAGGGCAATCCCGGGTTTACCTTCCTCAATCAGTTTCCTTGCCTGTTCAAGTCTAAAATCTAACCACCTTTTCTCTCTCTGTCTCATTTCTTCTTTCTCTTCAGGGGTCAATTCAAAAACAGAAGTCTCCTCTCTCCTTTTTCGTTTTGACTCTTCATACCTTTGTCTAAATTGCTCATCAGATTTTTTAAGTTGATCTACCCAGTGTCTGACTGCAATATTTATCCCTTGCCTTTCTAAAATCCGAGTAGCTTCACGAATATTATATCCTGCCTCCTCCATTGCTTCTTTAACCTTCAAAAGCATCTCCTCCCTTATCTCCTCCCTTCTTCTTCGCCTTTCCTCTTGTTCAATTCTTTTCAATTCATCTTTCTTTTCTCTTTCAATTCTGCTTCTCTCCACAGTTTCTTGAAGCTGTGCATTCCTTCTAATTATTCCCCTTAATTCTCCTCGGGTCATCCCTAACCTTCTTGCTGTATCGGATATATTCCCTCCTGTCTCCTCTAAAACCATCCCAATCTTTTCCTCAAGCTCCTTATCTATCAATGGCGACCTTTTCTCCCTTATGGCTGAAATCCACTCTTTTCCCTCCTCAGTCAACTCATAGCTTATTTCACTCTTTTTCCTTATCACCCCCTTCTCTTTTAAATCATTCAGATATGCAGAGACTAAACCTTGCCCGATGTCAAGCAATCTGGTAATATCTTTAACCGGGATACCTAAATAATAAAAACAGAATACCTTCAATCTCCTCTCTGATAATTCCTGATAGGGTTTTGTCTTTATCCTCTCAATCCCCTCCAAAAGCAGATGATATTCATCTAAAAATTCATTTAAATCACTAAAAGGCGTATCTTCTCTTAACATTATCCCTTTACCTTCAATCTCAACCCAGCGGGAAACTCCTAATTTCCAGGCTGTATCCAACGTAAGAGTGCCTTCTGCTAAATGCTCAAGTAATTCCTCCCCCTTCTTACTTAACTTTAATCTTTTATTCTCCCTTAACCCAAATTTTGCCAATCTTACTATAGAATGAGTTAAAGATCCCAAGGGTATGCCAAAAATTTCACTAATTTCCCTTTGTGAAAGACCCTGTCTTAATCCGAGCATATACTTAAAATCCTGCTCCCTGATAAGCAATTTCTCTTTCCACTCCTCGAATTTTTCAACTTCCTCTTTTACTCTCCTCTTCTCTTCTCCTCTTACCATACTCACCATTGCCAGGCTTAACCCAGCAGTAATAAGAGAGAGATTACCGGGAAGAAAAAGTCCCCATCTGTAGATTGCGATTGCAATAAGGGTAAGAAGCGTTAAAGATAAAATAACCTTAGGAGAAAGAATTTTTTCATCAACCCAATCAATAAGTCTTTCTGAAAAAGTTCTCTCTCCTTTATCTCTAATTTCTTTTGTATACTCACTTATCGCTCGCCAGATGTTTTTGCCCAAATTCAGTTTAGTAGAGTATGTGCAGAGCAACTCATCAAGAAAATCTTCAGCATTATTCACCTTTAGAGATTCCCCTCTCTTTAAAATTCCCTTTATCTGAGCTATCTCACTGTATTCAATAAACTTCAAAACAAAATTATACAAAACAAAATTCTTTGCCTCTTTTTTATTAAATAAATCATCGGGTAACCTTTCAGGAAAAGCATAGCATTGTTTAAATTCCTCCAGCAATTTTATTAAATTCTTCAATTCCTCCTTAGACAATCTTCTCTTACTCACCGGCTTTCCCATCTCCTCTTTCTTAATCGCTCTAAACAATTCCTCCATATATTCAAATATTAATGCCTGTTCCTTCCCTTCAAGAACAGGACGAATCTGCCTGTGCCAGATATCCTCCTTATAGCCAGCCCATTGATTATGGAAAGTTACAAGATTCTCTCCAAAATTTTTGCCTTTTAATCTTTGTGCTACTCTGGTGAATATCTCCAATTTAGCCCTTGCTTTTTCCAGCCTCAGTAACAACTCCAACTTATCCCATTCTCTATTGATAATAATGATGCATCCTGTATCCGCATCACCAAAAACCCCATCTTTTATCCTCTCTTCAGGAAATCCTGCCAATTTGGCTACCTCTTTCTCCAAAATAACAACCTTTACATCTTGTAAAGCAAATTGCTTCTCTTTAAATATTTCCTCCCAGCCCTTTGCAGGATTGGTAATAAACCAGGCTAAGGCTAATCTTTCTCTGGGTGTATACTCTTCAATCGAGGGCTCATATTCCCCTCCTAATATGCGATGTGTTCCTTCCATTGTAGCAACATAATTTTTCTCCTCTGCCAGTTCACCAAGTATTGCCTCATCCCTCAAACTAAATGATTTAACTCCCCTCAAGACAGATTCGGCAAATTCCTTTAATCCTTCCTTTGTATCAAGACTTTGGGGCAAAATTTTATCAATATCCCTTTTCATCCTCAGCAACAACTCATCAATTGAAATCCTTTCTGCTAATTCACTTTCTTTCTTCTCTCTTTCTTTTCTCCATTCATCATAAAAACCTCCTTTTTCTTTTATATTAAAAACACTTTCTTTTTTAGGCTCATATATTCTTATTTTTGGAGGGACAACGATCTCAAAACCTTTAGCTATTTCGCACTTCTTAAATCCACCCTTTAGGTCAATTAAACTATGCCAGGCTTCAGAGAGCACTCTTCTAAATACTAAATAAGCTACAGAATTAGAAGTAGCGAGAGCAAGAACAAAGGGATGAAATACTCCAGAATTCAGGCTGGTTATCTGATTTGTATAATAAATTAAAATACAGGTCAAAAAGGTTAGAGCATAGTTCTTTTTATATTCTTCTCGCCGGATATTCGGCTCGGGATACTGCTTTCCACGCATATACCCATTATAGGCACCGCCAATGTTTGCCAAAATAACAGTAGCCAGTAAAACCCAGAGGATTCCAGAAATAGGATGAAGGAGATAAAAAACAGCAAAGGAAATAGCAGCAAAAATAGGAGTCCCTATTCCGGTGGTAAACATTGCCCGGGCGTGTTTCCCAGGATGAATATCTTTTCTACTCATTAAATAATGAACAACCCGTCTCAGTTTACTGCTTCTCTTTATAGATAACTTTGTAGTTGATTCTTTAACTGATGAAAGATGAGGCAGTTTATCTGTAAGCCAATTGCGAATTTCATTTAGTCCAAAATATAAAGCAAATATTTCTAA
>JAGGUG010000089.1 GCA_021158625.1 Candidatus Omnitrophota bacterium
AATTCTCTTCCAACAAACAAGCATAAGGTGACTGCAGCACAACCGAAATCTGGGCTTTGAAAAAACTTTGCTTTAATGCCCGAATAGCCGGAATACTCAATAAGATATCACCAATACGGTCGGTGCGGAAAACCAGAATCTTCCTTATATTTCCTTTTGTTAAATTAATCACAAAAGTTTTGTAATCCTAACAGGATTTTATTATACCTGGGCTACGCCTCAGATCCCACTGAGAAAGGATACTATCACCCTTCTTCACCACTTTGCTCAGTGTTGCCCTGCCTCTAATTTTCTCACACTTCTTCCGTTACCCTCAAAAGTTCTGATACAGATGTAACTCCAGCGATAACCTTCTCCAATGCATCATCCCGCAAGGTCTTCATTCCGGCTTTGACGGCTGCATCGCGGATGGTATCTGCAGAAACCTTCTTGGTAATCAACTTCTTTATCTCATCGTTTGGGATAAGTAGTTCAAAGACCCCCGTGCGGCCCTGATAGCCAGTCTCCCGACACTTCTGACACCCCACCTCTTTGTAAAACAGATAATCTCTGTTATTCTTGAAACCGAGTTTCTCTTTGAGCTCCTCAGAGGACTTATATTGCTTCTTACACGATTCACATAACGTGCGCACCAACCTCTGAGCAAGCACACCGATAACCGCAGAGGCAACCAGAAATGGTTCAACTCTCATATCAATTAAACGAGCGGCTGCAGAGGGAGCATCGTTGGTGTGGAGCGTTGAAAATACCAGATGTCCGGTTAAGGCTGCATGAATAGCAATATCTGCAGTTTCTTTATCTCTTATTTCCCCTATCATAATTACATCAGGATCCTGCCTCACAATGGAGCGAAGGCCACTGGCAAATGTAAGCCCGGCTTTGATATTCACCTGAGATTGACGGATATGGGGTATCTCATATTCTACGGGATCTTCCAGGGTGATAATATTCTTCTCTGGAGTATTTATCCTGTTAAGGGCGGCATAGAGGGTAGTAGTTTTTCCACTTCCGGTCGGCCCGGTAACCAATATTATCCCGTGAGGCCTCCTTATAAGTTCCTCGAACTTTTTATGTTCCTCTTTTGAAAACCCCAGCTCTTCCAGTTCCAGTAAAGCCTTTGAGCGATCCAAGATGCGTACAACCACATTCTCGCCATAGATAGTAGGAAAAGTGGAAATCCTTAAATCCACATCTTTATCTCCTGCCCGAAACCGTATCCGACCATCCTGAGGGAGCCTTTTCTCTGCGATGTCCATATTGGCCATAATCTTTATCCTTGAAATAACTGCTGCTTCATATTCCTTAGGAACCTGGGGCATTGAGTAAAGCACCCCATCGATGCGGTATCGGCAGTTAAATTTCTTCCCTTCTGGCTCAAGGTGAATATCCGAAGCCCCCATTTCTACTGCATGGGTGATTATATAATTGACCATTTCCACAACATGACCGAGGCTTGCCTCTCGCATCAGGCGGGATAGTTTATCACTAACTTTCGCCTTGGGTCGACTAATCTCTACCTTCTCCTCAACCTTGCGCTTCCCCGAACTGAATCCGTATTCCCGCTCAATCACATCGTAAATTGCGCTTGGACACCCAAAAACAGGTTTTATCCTGAAATTAGTCAACAATTGCAGCTCATCTATCGCCTTCACATCCAAGGGATTATCCATTGCCACGGTCAACATACCTTGAGTTATAAATAAGGGAAGAACTGCTAACCTGCGGCATACCTCCTCTGGCACAAGTTCAATTACCCTTGGCTCAATGTCCACATCTCTCACATCTACATAAACAAAACCCAACTGTTCACTCAAAGCCAATGCTACCTGCTCTTCGCTGGCAACTCCCCGGCTGACCAAGATTGCTCCTAAGAAGCGACCGCTGGCGGCCTTTTGCTCCTCAAGCGCCTCTTTGAGCTGGTGGGGGGTAATTATACCTTTCTCTATTAGTATCTCACCAAGTTGCTTTGTTTTTTTGACCATAACAACTCCCTAAATCAGTTATTGTGTTCAGCGTCATTGTCTATTATTGCGTTGGACGCTATAACACTATTCTTTGATTTCTCTCCACATCAATGTCCCTACACCAGTCTTGGCGATTTTACCAAAGGTTACCCTCCCCTTTTTTATCTTAAACTTATATCGCGAAGAGGGTAAAATGGTAACTGTTTCGGCCTGGGTATTGCTGACTAACACCTTTGCCCATCCATCAACAAAGGTAACCGGCGTGGAAGTAGCAGGAGATGAAGCCGAGCCATCATCTATCTCTTCCTCCAGCCCAATCAATACGCTAAGCTCACTCTCTGAGTCAATCACCTTTCCTTCATCGTCCACAAGTTTAATCGTAACCTCCGTTGTTCCGATTGGAGCAACTGTATCTTCCACAACTAACGACGCATCTCTCACTTCTATGGAAGGACTTTCCGTTTTAAGTTCACTCGGTTCCTCTCTGCAACTTACAGCATATATCCCAGCCGAGTCAACGCTGGTATGGAAGGTATGGCTACCCTCATCCATATTCGAAAATAGATACTCATCTGGTAAATTCAGGCCTATAGTGGAAGTGAGCTTAACCGTTCCCTGATAGTTTGTGATGGCAAAACCTTCTTCATCTACCAAAGATATTGTAATTCCTATATCCTCACCTATATAGAAAAAGTTCCTATTAGAAGGTGGCGGAATTACATCAACCAACAACCCACCTGGTTGGAAAGTTATCGGCTCGCTTAATCCAGTTTGAGCAGGATATGCCAGATCATTGGCCTTTATCTTTATTGTGCCCCAGAGGTTATAACTAACCATCATCTCTGCTAAACCATCCACAAACCCACCTCCATTAATAGTGGAGGGTGAGATTGCACCATCCTTAACATCTTGGGGTAAAACTCCTATAACGCTGAGTTCTACTGACCCCTCATAATTGGGCGCAAGCTCTCCAAGGGCGTTCAGAGCACTCACCCCGACTGAGAAAGGCTTCCCGACCACCTGCGGCGAATCGGCTGAAAGGTCAAAAGATGCTGGAATAAATAGCACCGGCCCGGAGGTGCCAGCCTTAGAAGAATCAGCTACATCCTGGACGGTTATAGTAACCGTCCCGCAGTCCGGATACATTGCACTCACCTCTAATTTCCCCTTGCTAAAGCCAGAAATTGTCTCGGGTGTAATCTGCATTGTTCCCGAGTCAGGAGATACATAATTGACCAAGATTTTCACCTCACCGGTATAGCTTTCATTGATATTACCCTCCTCATCCTTAGCGGTAATTATCATACTGAAATACTCCCCGGCAACTTGGGGTGTAGTAACCGTTACCTCAAAGTAGGCAACAGCCGCTGATACCTCTTCCTGTTGCAAAGCCACTTCCCATCCCCTATCCGGGTACTCCTTTATGGTAATAATCGGTTTTCCCGGTTTTGTATCCTTGTAATAAAAGGTAGCGCTATGAGCATCCTCATTCAAGATAACTTGCGTTATCGGCTTCCATTCATCCCTATCGAGAGAAAACTCGCCCTCAGGAGAACTTGACCTAAGCTCGAGGGTCAGGTCCCGCCAGGCGGTCTGAGGCTCTGAATGCGAATTCTGGAGTTGAACCGTAATCGGTCCAGAAGGCTGCCCCTCTGTCAGGGTCTGAGAAGCAGTTATTACCTCCAGGCGATCTATGAAATGAACCACCAGGTCGTCTATGTAGGTATCATCACTTCTCTCCACGCTGTAAGCAGCATCAAACCCGACCTCGCTCAATGAATCAATGCTTGTGTCAATGAAAGCAAGTCCGGTCTTATCCGGGATAAATTGCGTCTCAGGTACTGTTACCGACGAGATATATATGTCGTATAGTTTATTTTTGAAATCAAGTTTTAAAGTAACCCTATACCACTCACCTTCACTAAAGGTCTCCCCGGTATCCTGCCAACTTGAGCCATTGGAAGCATATATCTTCCCCGTATAATCAAAGGAGACCGCAGCAATCCCTGTGGAAGGCAAACTTCTGCTCTCCGCCCCCACCCCTGGTTCTATAATGAACTCCACCCAGCAGGGTGTGAGGTCCCCATAATCAGTTTTCCTCGAGAGACTCACGGGAGTCTCAGCTCCGATAAGCTCAAGCGTCTTTCCTGTCCCGCTATATGTAGTTGTATCCTGGATTATTGCCTTGCTGGCTTCACCCTGATTCACCGACCATTTATCTACTCCATCGATTGTAGCATCATCGGCCCGGTCATCAAACTTTTCCTTATAGGTATCAATGACTGCCGCCTGGGCGACCAGGCTAAATGCTACGAATATAAACATCAATAACCATTTATTCGTTATTGCCTTCATAGCCGTGCCTCTAACTAAAATTTCACCACAAAGTTGAAGTATTTACAAAAAATTTCAGAAAGACGCCTATTGCACTTGACATTCTCGATTACCTCTTTGGCAGCATCTCCCTGGTATAATCATCAAATATGATTATACCCGATTATAGAGATTATAATTTAATATAGATTTGGCAAGCTTCCATGCCAATTTAAATGTAAATTCAAACCTTTGAATTGTTCCATCAATCACTATACTTCCTTTTGATAAATCATCGCTCAAGGCTTCTTGCAGTTTTTCTAATGCCTTTTTAAAATCTGAGTGGATTTCTTTAATCCTTTCTAAATCATATATTAACTCCCTCTTCTTAATGGTTTAATTTGCGTATATTCGCGTTCTTCTCAAAAGCCGCCATCTTCCTCTCAATCCTCCGTAAACCCCTAATCTCTTTGCTTTTCTCAAAGCCACTCTCTTGGTTCTATCAAATCCCTTTTTAAACTCCTTATATTTTGCAGATACATACTTAATTATATCATCTTTTGCCTCAAGATGACAAGAGATTTTTTAAGAGCCCGGACCAATAAAAAGGATAGGGATTTTGGGGGCAACTTTGGCAATCTTTAAAAATTCCTTTCTGGCTTTGGAAAATTTGCAGATGCTTAAATAGAGAGGTGCGTAATTGTTATCAGCGACTCTATAAGAAGGATCAATCTCTGTGGCTTTTTCGCAATCTTCCTTCTTGCCTCTGGCTTCAAAACGCTCAAAAAAGACCGAGGCAATAAACTTTTGTCTATAATGCTCCTTAAAATGCTTTGGCGATAAGCGGTAAGCCAATTCATCTCCTAAGATTTTATAGCGCATTGGCGTCCAGCCACCATTTACAGAATAGGCAATGGTTGTCCAAACCGGCTTAAGCTTCTTGCTAAGCAAATCCTTTACTAATCTATCTGGCCGAATCCGGCGTTTCCTTTTTCCTAATCTTAGCCGTATTACTTGCCTTTAATCCTTTTTGCTAATATTATAATCCTTACCTGTCTCAATAAGATTAACTTCGCTATTCATCTCTCCTTAATATCCTATCCAGTTCCAGATGGGCTGAAGCATAATCGGGATTGAGTTGAATAACTTTTTTATATTCTTCAACTGCCTTATTAAACCATCCTTTGTGTTCATAAGCAAGAGCTAAATTACAGCGAGTAACAGGACAGCCGGAATCGATACTAAGAGCCTTTTGATAATTGTAGATGGCAGCATCCACAAAACCAGCCTGATCATAAAAATTACCTAAGTTTCTATAGGCCTCCTTATATTGAGGATTAAGCATAATGGCTACATTATATTCATAGATAGCACGCTTATCATGACCCAGGGCTTCATAGAGCAACCCCAGACAATTATGGGCTTTGGAATCACTGGGGGCTTTCATACACTCAGTAACTGCTTTTGCTATGTCGTTTATAGCAAATTCTTTAAGTTTAGTATAAAATCTGGAGTAATCGGGGTTCAGTCTTAATGCCTCTTTGTATTCTGAATTAGCTTTATCATACCAGCCCTTCTCTCCATAGATAACTCCCAGAGCAAGATGGGCCGGGGCAAAATGAGAATTTATTGCTAAGGCCTTTTTAAATTCTATGATTGCCTCATCATATCTTTCCTTATCATAATATAAAAGCCCCAGAGACTGACGAGCATCGGGATTATTAGCATCGAGTTCCACGGCCCTCTGAAAGAATCTTAGCGCCCGCTTATCCCAGCCTCGTTCGGTATAGATGGCTCCCAACTTATAATTTATTCTTTTCCTATCATAGCCTATCTGACCCGCCCTCTCATACTCTGCCTGCGCCTCTTTCGTCTTCCCCAATGCAGAATAATGCTCCCCTAAATGGAGATAATATTCTGCTATAGCCTCTTTCGTAGGCCCATCTTTAAAGATTCTCCTATTATTGATCCCCCTTAGTTCATAATCTCTCCAGTAATTCTTTCCTTTCTTCTGTAAGGTTCCCTTCTCTTGAATCTGATAGAGAAGCCCGGTAGGCCTCAATATGTAGTCAGATAATCCCTCCATATTCCTTTTGAAAGTATAATAGACCGGGCGTTTTCCTCGACTTATAACCTCTTCATCCAAGATATTCCATCTGACATTATCGGGTATATCAAAGAGTTGCCTTTTTTTGAATTCTGAAACTTCCCCATAAACACTTCCAAATAGATTACCAAACCTATCGTATACGGTTACATCCGGCCTCTCTTTCTCAATTACCTTCAAGTAGATTAGAGGAAAGGTCTGGTTATCCCCCAAGGTAAATAGAATGGCGTCCTTATCCAAGGTCCTCAGGATGTTCATTCCATAATCATAGGCAAAATAATCCTGACTTCGGTTGTTGACTGAATAATTACTATTCAAAGGGGCCAGGGGGATTAATAAAACTAAGAGACTGCTTATATAGCCATAGAATTTCGGATTAATCTTTAACCTTCTACTGAGTTGCGCTCCCTTACTCAGGAGATGCTCTATTCCATAACCGATCCATAGAGTAAGAACGATAAAAGAAGGAATAAGTTGGCGGGGAAAGGAATCAGGTATATCCCTTAATTTACCTGCCACGGCAGAGGTTAATCCAAGAGATAAAAATATTATCAAAGTAATTACGAACCAAACCCTGTTATCTTTGAACAATCTTATTACCCCTACTAATGCTAACCCCCCAATATACACAGGTATTTCCTTTGACCACACCTTAAAATATGCCCCTACAGAATTTAAAGAAGTTTGGATAGTACTTTTTGATAATACATTTTCATAATAACTTAATGGTCCGGTAATTAACGGAACATCACCTTTAATATATGCCCTGCGCATAATATGGGCTAAGAAACGCTCCCAGGTCTGGGGATCGCCCCAGTCTATAGGAGGATTAGCTAATGACCTCAAAGGAAGATAGAGATAAACGGTTAAGCCCAATAAAAAAAGGATAACCATAATGGATAATTGCTTAACCTTGCTAATTATTCTCCAATTAACCAAGAGCACCCAGAAGATAAATATCGGAGCCAGAAACAACAGAGATAGATGAATGGTCAAACTCAAACCATAGATAAAACAAGCTCCATAGAGGTATTTATCTTCTCGCTTCTCCTGCCATAATAATAGCAGAAAAATAGTAATAAGCATGAACAAAATGAGCAAGGTATATACCTCAGCAATAACCGCTATTGACCAAAAACACCTACTAAAAGCTACCAGTAGTGCCGTAACCCCAGCCGGGATGATAAAAGCAGAGGTTCTTTTCATTATTAAATAGACCAAAACTACAGCGCAGGAAGCAAAGAAGGCAGAGGATAGATTTACTCGCCAGGCGATATTATTGAGCGGGATAAAGGTAAACGGTTTAGCCAAAAGGCACCAGAGAGGAAAACCCGGCGGATGGGGAATGCCCAGAGTATAAGCAGCGGTGATGAGTTCTCCGCTGTCTCCAAAGGTTATGGTAGGAGCGAGGGTTTTGAGATAAACAGCAAAAGAAAGGACGAATAATAGGATACTAATCCAGAGGTCTTTTTTTGAGTAACCCACATCCTTTTTTCTCACTTTCTCACCTGCCCCCTAATTCGTTTAGGGAATCCATCTCTCTATCTCTTTCACATACCCTCGGGGAGGCTCAGGAACCAGGGCTAGAAATTTTTCCCATTGACGCTTAGCCTCTCTCTTATTACCCATATGGGCATAGACCAGGGCTAAGTTGTAATAGGTATGCGGATAATCGGGGTCAATGGCTAATGCTTTCTGATAATTAACGAGGGCCGCTGTGCCAAAGCCCGCCTGATCATAAATCGCACCCAAACGATTATAGGCCTCCACATATCGGGGATTGAGTATAGTAGCTACATTGTATTCATAGGCGGCGCGCATCAAATCACCTTGCTTCTCATAGGCGATACCCAGATAGTTATGGACCTCGGGATTGGAGGTTCTCATAGCTATTGCCTTCTCATATTCTTCAATTGCCTTTTTCTCGTCACCCGTGCGGGCATAAATCTGTCCTAATATGGAATGGGCCTCAGAGACTCCGGGTTCTAACTTAGCTACCCTTTCGAACTCTGCCTGCGCCTTCTCTATCTCACCCCTTGCTAAATAAGCAGCAGCGAGATTGCTGAGTGCTCTACCAGTAATGGATATCTTGATATTACTCGACCAGAGACTCACCGGGTCTCCCCATCTGCTATTCTGCTGAACGGTCTTCACAGAATAGAAAGTAAGAATAGAAATAAGAAGAATAGTGCTCAATGCCGTAGAGGGAAAGCGAAGAAGGCGCAAGAAGGGTGCAGGGAGAGAGGGTCCTAAAAAACAGACTCTCTTTAAGACTAAAGCCAAGAAGAGGCAGTAGCCCACGTTGGGGAGATAGAGGCGCTGTTCGGCCACAAGCCTACCTTGGATAGGTATGATATTGGCTACGGGAAGCATAGTAATTAATATCCAGGCAAAGGAGAAAGCCAGCCCCTTGGAATATTTAAAAAGGATGAAGATAACCACTGCCAGAAGCAAGAAGAAACCTAAAGCAAGAGGAATATTACGAAAGATGGCTGCGGGAAGTGAAAAATTATGGTCGGGGCATAGCCAGATAGGGAGTAAAAGCTGTCTTAAATAGAAGAAAACTGTCTTGGGTACCAGGAGGATGTTGGAAAGTAAGGAAATCCCGAGGCCTGGGCAGGTTCTTGCCCAAGCACGGGCAGCGATGGACTCGTGCTGCAGCCCAAAGCGCATACCAAGATAGAGAAGGGTAATTCCCCAGAAGGGGGAGGTTTTATATAAGGTGTGTCTCCTTTCCCCTTTGGGTAGAAAACAAAAGATATATAGCACCAGAATCAAGGGCAGTGTTACTGCTATCTCCCTTGATAGAAGAGCTAAGATAAGACTGATTAACGCCCCGGCGTAATATCCCACATTACCTACTCTATATCGTCCAGTCTGGCTTTTAATGAAGAGAAAACAGGATAGAAGAAAAAATAGAGTTGCCATGGCTGTATCCCGACTCATTATCCAGGTAATGGCTTCGACATGAGCTGGATGACAGGCAAAGAGAAGGCCTGTGAGAAGAGCAAGCCACCTATTCTTAAAGAGGAGGTTCGCCAAGAAATAGAGTAAGAGCACACAGCCAATATGCACGAGAATATTAAATATATGCCAACCAATGGGATTTAATTTTCCCCAGCGATAGTTAAGAGCAAAGGAGAAAATCCTTAAAGGACGATAGATATTGGTTATCCTGAAGGGATGCTCATCTATCCAGTAACGGGGACTAAAGAAGGATTTGAAGTTTCCTAAGTCTCTAAAGTCCTCATTATCTAATATTACGCTCGTCTCGCTCCAGATGAAGGGATTCTTCAAGGTATTGGAATAAAGAGCAGCTGAAATAATTATCAATAACAATATACTAAAGATCCTGCTCTTCCCTATCTTAATCAACTTTTTCATTCTCTACTTTTCTACTTTCCTATTTGCCCGTTACTCTCCACAAAACAGGAATGGTGCTCCATTTAAATGAAAGAAGAAAATTAAGTTCCAGGGCTCCACAAAAACCACAGCCAGAGCAATGAACCGTGGGTAGATTGGTAAACGCTTTCTTGAAACCTAATTCTTTAACATTAGGCAATTCAGGAGTGGGGTAATCAATGCGATCACAGGGATATAAATCACCATTAGTCTCAATGATACAGAATATTCTGCCCGCCCAGCACTTTAATCTTTTATACCTCGGCCAATGATAAATATGCTTCAGGCCCACCAAAGAGTTGCGCATAGATTCAGGTGATTCTTTCTTCAACTCAATGAGTCTCTCTACTGTTCTTTTCCATTCCTCTAATTCAGGATATAAGGATTTGTAATCTTTGATTCCCCGATATATGTCTTTTAGCGGTTGAAAAGCCACCATAGTATGAAATCTTTGTGCAGTCTCTACCAAGAAATTCACAGATTGAAGATTATACTTAGTCAGGGTGGTGGCCAAGGTTACCTTAATCCCATTATCCTGGGCTATCTTTATGGCGGTTATTGCTTGCTTATATCCCCCGGGACGACCACATAATTTATCGTGGACCTCCTCTGGACCATCCAAACTGATCTTTAGCAAATCCAGACTCTTTATCTCTTTTATCTTCTCCGGAATTAAAATACCACAGGAGTTCATCCCGGTAGAGATTCCTTTTTCTCGGGCATAATTCAAAATCTCTCCAATATCCTTCCTCAGCATAGGCTCTCCTCCGCTGAAGGAGATACGCTGGGTTCCTAACTCTTTTAATTCATCAAGGATGAAAAAGATTTCTTCTGTAGTCAGTTCCTCGGCTGGTTCATTCCAGATGTTACAATAAAGGCAACGATTGGGGCAACGATTGGTGAGTTGCCAGCGCACGGCTAAGGGAATACGTTTTCCCAAGAACTTCACCTTTGCTAAAGCCAAAGCCGAATGAATTTTACTCTTTAATTTCATTAGTTTTTCCTCGCTTTAACCCATTTAACAATCTAATCCTCGTTATACTCGGAAAAACGCAGATGCATACGGATTTGGGCGGATTCATACGGACTTACTCCTGACTATGCGGATATATTCTAACTTGGGAGCACCGAAGTTGGCTAAGAGACCAACCTCGTAAGGTGCAGCCTTCAATTGCGAGATTAGTTGCTCTCGAAAGACCTTGGGCAATCGTTCTACTGCTTTCAATTCTAAGATGACCTTGTTATCAATTATCAAATCTAATCGGAAATAACCTATCTTTTCACCCTCATATTTAACCTTGAATTCCTTTTGTCTATATAAGAAATACCTTCTCTCTCAAGTTCTATTTCTATGGCTCGCTGATAGACCTTTTCTGGGAACCCACAACCAAGCTTTTTATGCACTTTGAATAATATCCCAATAATTCTGTAGGTCAATTCTCTGTGGAGTAATTTATCCATTTGCATCCGCATCCATCCGTTTGAATCTATTTACCTTAATTCTCTTCAATCATTATGCTTTCTGGGGCATAGTAGCCATCTTATCCAAAAATGGTTTAGTAAAGGAGAGACAGATTAAATTGGGCAGAATATATTCTACGAAAGAAATCAAAAGACCGGCACCCAAAAGCTCCTCTGCCAGGCCATACTGGGAGAAGAAGAGAACCACCGCTGACTCTCTTATTCCTAATCCCGCTATAGTAATTGGAAGTTCGCTTACCAAAATAGCCAAAGGAACAAAAACCAATATTGCCTTGAAAGGAACTATAATGTTGAAGGCTCTAAGTATGATGTAGTAATTGAGGAGTTCCAAGAACTTCAACCCTAAGGAGTAGAAAAAGAGATTTGTTTTTCCCAAAAAGCTAACCCTTTTCCAAGCCCTTAGGTATTCTTCAATAGCCTTATAGACTTTCCGGCTAATCTTCTTTAAAAGAGACAAGGCAGACCTGAAGAGAATGAATGCCAGAAGTAGTAGAACCAGCACATATCCACATTTCTTTACTATCTCTATAGTGCCCAGAAAGAGAGAACCACCCAATACAAAGGCAAAAAGGGCTAATAGATTTAAGAGAAGGCCCAGCCCCACAGAAGCCGTCCCTATAGGCAAGGAGACCTTATTATATTTCTTTAAATAAGCTACGCGTAGTATCTCCCCGGACTTCAAGGGTAAAATACCTCTTAAAGAATAACTGCCCACTCTGACGAATAATAACTCTCGGTAAGGAACACTACTGCCCAACATCCTCAGGGTTTGTCTCCACCTATCAGTCATAAGGAATAGATTACTCATTAAGGCAATAATAGTTGCTAAGAGAAATAACTTAAGATTTACCCCTTTAATGGCAGATATGGTCCCCTTAGCATCTATTTTAGAAAATAGAGCGAAAAATATAGCAATAGTAACTATAAGAGTGAAAAACGATCTTAATAACCGTAACTTCCTTTCCTGCATTCTATACCCTCTGGGCTTCTCTCTTCCGTGGTTTAATTAACATACCTAATAGAATTATAAAGTTCTTAAGGGCTAATCGCAAAGCCTTCAGATTTTTAATCCTCTTCAGGTAATGAACAACCATTTTAGGCCGAAAGTAAAAACTCCTATAAGCCATCTTGAAATATCTTTCCAAATCCTTTTGCGTCAATCCATGAGGAATAAAAACCGGACTATACTTACTTAATTTTTCCCAATCCTCATCGAATCTCCCATATTTTTCTATCTCTTTATATATCTCGGTCGCTGGAAAGGGGGTAAAAAAAGACATTTTAAAGGTATTCAAAGGTAACCTTTTGGCAAATTCTATAGTTTCTTCTATAGTTTCTTTCGTCTCCCCCGGGTTGCCCAGCATAAAATTGCCCCGGGCATCGATTCCCGCATCCTTTGTCCATTGAAGAGCTCTTTCTATCTGCTTAAGGGTAGTTCCCTTCTTTAAAAGGTTAAGGATTTTCTGATTTCCACTTTCAATCCCATAGGCAATATGCTGGCAGCCAGCCCTTTTCATTTCTTTTAGTAATTGAAGGTCTACCTGGTCCAGGCGCGTATTGCAATCCCAGGTTAAATCCAGATGCTCCTCTTCCAATCTTCGGCAGAGCTCCCTGGTTCTTGTCTTCGAAGTAGTAAAGTTGTCATCTGAGAAATAGATATGTCTTACCCCATACCTAAAGTATAACTCTTTAATCATCTTTAGAATATAGTCTACGCTATTCATTCGGTAGCGATTGCCGAAGATGTTTCGGTCACAGAAGGTGCAGTGAAAGGGGCAGCCCCGAGAGGTAATCAGTCTGAAGGTAAGTCGGGTCTCAAAGCCAATGAATTGGGAACCTCCATAATTGCTAAAATCGGGCAATAGATCCCAAGCAGGAAGAGGCAAGGTATCTAAGTTCTCAATAAAATCTCTCCTCTCAGCAAGCCTTAACTCCCCATCCTTCCTGATAACCAATCCTCTTACTTCATCCAGATTCCCTTTCTCTTCCAGGACATTCAGAAGTTCTAAAACAGTCTCTTCTCCTTCTCCGATAACTCCGACATCGAATTGGGAAAACCTTTTCATAGTCTCAATGGGAAGAGCACTAACATGAGGACCTCCCAGGATTATTTGTGTTTGTGTATCTTTTTCCTTGAGAGTCTTCGCCAGGTGGGCAGCATTATTTATGGCCACCGTTGTAGAAGTAATCCCTATGTAGGTTGGCGATTCATTAAGGATCTTGTTGGCCGCTTCTTGATAATCTATCTCCTGGATTTGGAAATCAAAGATTCTTACTTCAAAACCTGCTTCTTTCAAGACCGCCGCTAAATAGCATAATCCCAGAGGAGGATAGTTAATCCTCATCTTCTCCAGCCCGGGGTAGAGTCTCTCCTCCATGCTCAAGGGCGGATTTACTAATACTACTCTCCCCATCTCTCGTCCTTTTATCCTTTTAACTAACCGACTATAGGCAACGAAATTGCCGTCCTAACCACTAACCAACTTCATTTCTTTCTTGCCCCTAAGAGAGAAATCACCTGAGTGGCAACTAAAGAATCCAGTGAAATTAGAAAACAGAGAAACACCACATCGTAGGGAGTGTCAATTTTCCCCACCAGGCAAAGAATCGCAAATAGAACGGTTCCCATCACTATCACCTCCTGTCAAACCCCATTAGAGATAAGACGCCACAGGCGTCTGACGATTGCCTTTGGCAACTATCTCTAACGGGGTAAATAAAAATCGACCCCAGAACTTCAGGTTAAAAAAGATATTTATGGGAAGATTACATTCGTGACGACAGAAACATCTTGACTCTCTAATCTCTCTCTTGATTTCCCTCGCTTCCGAACTTACCCATAATCTCTTGAAATCATAATCGAATTTTCTTAAATTTCCCATTTTTCTATCTAACAATTCGCAAGGATATACATCACCCTGTTCATAGATAACCGCGCTTAAAACCCCGGCATAGCAACTCGTCTGAAACTTTTCCTCCTGGATTATTTTAAGTAACAACCTCAATACCTCTCTCTTATAAAAAAGGTGAAATCTATAATCTTTTCTTTTCTTTCGGCTTTCAAAATATCTATTCAATATCTGCTTGTAAATCCTTTGGTAAACATCCAGATTAACCTCTTTTAACGTGTTATCCTTTAGTTCTCCTCTAATAAGGTTAAGACCCATATAATCTGGTTTTAATTTTGAACTAACAAAACGGTAAAAATGGTCAATTCTATTCTGGTTTAAGGAGCATAAAGTAGTTAATATCTCCAATCTTAAATTCGGATAATTTCTCTTTAAATTCAACAATTCACCATAAGTACTCACTGCTCTTTTAAAACATCCCTTCCTTCCCCTTAATTGGTCGTGTTCTTTCTCCAGGCCGTCTAAGGCAATCTTAATAATCAAATTTAAGCCCTTATTCTTATTTAATATATCCTCGGTACTCCTAACAATCTCTTTAGATAATATACCATTAGTAGGAATAGATAGCCTTAAAATTCTATTGTTTTTATAAAAAATGCTGGCGATATCAGCGATATCTGCCCTTAAAAAGGGCTCTCCTCCGGTAAGGGAAAGAAAGGCAAACCTGCCCATGGTTTTCGATATTTTTTCTATTTCGTTTAAGGTCAATTCTTCTCTGGGCTGGTTAATTTCTTTCCAGAAAAAACAGTGCTGGCAATTAAGGTTGCACCTATTGGTTATAAAGAAAGTAACCTGTTCCGGCAGACTATTATGTTTAATGAATAATTTCTTAGCCCACCTTAATCCATTCTGAAGTTCTACCATATAATTTCAGTACCTTTTGTTTAACAACTTAAACTCTACTAATCCGAAGATTAAAGCAAACTGAGCAGTTAACATATCCAGATAGGTTATAAAGCCACAACCAAGACAAAAAAGAATTCCTTTATCCTTTCTGATCAGATTTAAAAAACTATAATTTAGGACAATAAATGCAATGACTAGACCAGAAAATATACTCAAGGGTATGGGATAGTTTTGGGTAAATAATAGACTCAATAGGCTAATGAGAATTAAGGGAGAGATAAGAATACTTAAAATTACATTTAGCATATCTTTTTTTCTGTTTTTGCTTATCGGGAATTCTTCCTTTCTTATAGAAGAACCCTTTTTCTTTCCTGCTGATTTGATCCGCAAAAATAATTTGACATTGGAAACCACCCTAATAAACTCTGCCTTTATAAAGCTCTTAAGGGAATATGATTTAAGATGGGTCACCCGAAGCTCTTTATTTAGTAAGATACGGTAATTAAAATTTTTAAGCCTATAGCCTAATTCTACATCTTCTGCTGCTGAACCTGGAGGAAAATTAGGATCGAAGCCTCCTACCTTTTGAAAAACCTCTTTTTTTATAGCGAAGCAGAAGCTACTTATTGAGGATAAAAATTCTGATGTGACCTTTTGAAATTTATAGTAGTTGTAATAATTTTTATACTGGCTAAATATGTTTTGGTTCCTGACCTCTTTGTTATATATGCCTTGAAGAGCATCGACTTTAGGATTTTTTTGAAACGAATTCGCTATTATGCTTAAATTATCTTCTCCTATAATTACATCGGAATCGATAAAAAATAAGAGATTGCCTCTGGCTTCTTCTGCCCCTAAATTTCTTGCCGTAGCCGGTCCTCTGTTTCTATAAAGTCTCTTAATCTTGCAAGGGAATTTCTGTGCTATTTTTACGGACCCGTCAGTTGAACAATCGTCTACAATAATAACCTCAAAATTCCTATACTTAGAATCACAAACTGATTCCAGACACCGGCTAATTGTTTCCTCTCCGTTATGTAGCGGTATAATTATTGATATTACTGGTCCGGGTTTCATCCTTATATTACTTCTTTTGTCTTAATATCCAAAGAAAAGTAAGAGAAAAGCATCCTGCAGCCTACTCGGATATACCTCCATAATTCAGCGAATGATCTTATCCTTAAAATAATCCTGAGCAGATGTCGGGGTCTAAAATAAAAACTATAATAGGCTCGCTTGGTATATTTTTCTATATCTTCTTCATTCAAGTTTGTCCAGGGAGTGGGAAGTCGCTTCTCTTCTACCTTGCCCAGAATGAATTCCCGCCAATAATCACCCCCTGATTCTCGGGCAAGGTCTTTTGCCCATTGGGTGCCCGGTTTAGCAATGGCTCTTGAAAATTGAACAAAATCTAAATTCAATCTTTTAGCAAACTTCAATGTATTCTCAACAGTTTTTTTTGTCTCGCCGGGATTGCCAACCATAAAAAATCCCATTACCTTGATGCCATATCTGTGGGAGGTATCAATGGCCCTCCTAATTTGGGAAATATTGATCTTTTTGCGAATTGCTTTTAAAACTTCTGGCTGGGAGGACTCAATACCAAAATAAACTCTCCGACAACCGGCTTTGGCTGCCTCTTTCAAAATCTCATCATCAACCACATCCACCCTCGAACGACACGCCCATTCTATATCCCAGCCTTCCTTTTGAATCGCTCTAAAGATAGCGAAATCTCTTTCTCTATTCATAAAAAAGGTAGCATCGAAAAAATCAATCTCTCTGATTCCATATTTTTCATAGCACTCTCTTATCTCTGCTATGACACTTTGGCTTGAGCGCACACGATAGGGTAAGGAAGCAATGGCACAAAATGGGCAGTCATATGGACAACCGGTGGTAGTGAGCATTATGGTATAGTTCCTTCTTTGGGTAAGAAAAGAGGAGTACCTCTCGTTAGGCAGAAGATGGCGGGCAGGAAAAGGATAATCATCGAAATTGGCTAATTCTTCTGTTGGAGGGTTCAATTTTACTTTTTCTTGATTTCGATATGCCAAGCCCGGAATTTTTGAGAAATCGCTCCCCCTCTCTAAGACTTCAAGAAATCGGGGCAAAGAATAGATTGCCTCCCCTATAATGGCATAATCGATTGTATTATGGGTCATGGACTCAAAAGGATAGAGAGAAAAGTTTATTCCTCCAGCAAGAACCGGAATTTTAAATCGCTCTTTTAGATATCTGGCCCAGGAAAGGGTCTGGTGAAAGTTGTAGGTATCAAAACGGAAAGCCAAAAGGTCTGGACCAAACCTCTTAATTTTCTCTGCCGCCTCTTTCATTGACCACCTGAAGACTCTACAATCAAAAAGTGCTACCTTATGCCCAGCCCTTTCGGCAATTGCTGCCACATAGGCTAGAACAATCGGTGGTGCTACACAAAACTCTTCATCAACCACTTTCAGATTTTCAGCAAATTTTTTATGATTAAATGGGCAATGAACGAACGCTATCTTCATCTATTCTGCGCTCTTTGCGTTCTTAATTTCCAGACTAAAAAAATTGCTTTCCAGATGATCTTTCTTGATATCTTAGATTGTCCAAATCGACGGCCAACAAAGATTATGGGGATTTCTCTCAAACGAAACCCCTTCTTCCATGTCTTGAACTTCATCTCTATCTGAAAGGCATAACCATCAGAGGAAATCCTATCCAAGTCTATGCTCTCCAATACCTTTCTTCGATAACAGTTAAAGCCACCTGTGCTATCGGCCAATGGCAGTCTGGTGATGATTCTTGTATAGAGATTGGCTGCTCTACTGAGGAGCAAGCGGTATATCGGCCAATTAACTACCCCCTTCTCTTCCCTCCCCCCTGTTTTTATATATCGCGACCCCACCACCACATCATATCCATCAGCCATCTTTTCTAAGAAAAGAGGTAGATATTTCGGGTTATGGGAAAGGTCGGCATCCATAGTAAATATGTATTCAAAGTCCCTACTTAAGGCCCATCTAAACCCCTGAATATACGCAGTTCCCAGACCAATCTTTTTTCTCCGATGTATTACCTCAATTTTTGATTTTTGATATTTGATTCTTAATTTCTCTAATATTTCTCCAGTGCCATCTGGAGAGTTATCATCAATAATCAAGATATGAAAACCTTTCTTTAGTTCCCAGATATCTTCTATCAGACTTTGAATATTCTCTCTCTCATTATAAGTAGGAATAATAATTAATGACTTCATTTCTCTCCGTTTTCCCATTCAATCTTTCCTGACCTTTTTCTTTACTATAGTAACATGTTAGTATGTCAGTGTTATAATTATATCAAATGTGATATTCATCTGCAACTGTAATATTCATCTGCAACCCCGTTAGAAAATTTGCAAAAAGAAAAACCCCGAGGAATCGGGATTAAAATTCTGTCCTTCGAGAACAGATTCCCCAGGGGAGATGATGGGGATACGGTGTATGAGGAGACGGGTAACCCGGGGTGTGAGAGGTACTTCACGTACCAATACGGCTATTGGGTGTGTGATTGTACTACAGATGCGGTGTGCACGGGGTGCGAGTTCGTGACGACGTCGTTGTGTGTACATACGTGCACGCAAATTTCGAAAGTGCGATCGGACGCCGAACGCGGGAAGTACCACTTTTGCAGCAAGTGCACGGGCCAATGTTCCACTTGTAGTGCTGACGCTGCGGCGTACTCTGTATATGAGCACACCATTCAGCGGGCGTTGCCGCCCTACCGCGAAGTCGTCTTCTGCAAAAAAGATTAAAACTTCGAGAACAGATTCCCCAGGGGTGATGATGGAGATACAGTGTATGAGGAGACGGGAGGCCCCGCCGCAATCATCTGCCACTGGTGGAGTTACTGTTACTCGGGGCCCGGGGGTTCATGCTGGAGCGGTGCAACATCCTCTTGCTCCTGCGCACCTTGGTCACTCGGCGAAAACCCAACATCGAGTGACACGCCGGTTTGTATAGGCGTCCCTTGCGACCAATGTCTGCACTGCCATAGCTTCACGCAGAACACCGACGGTGCCGGCTCTGCGTCTGACGGTGTCTGGTTTAAGACTTGCCACACACGGTCATACGATATTCCCCGTTTCCGCGAAGTCGTCTTCTGCAAAAAAGATTAAAACTTCGAGAACATTACCCACTTGCTCTCCCGGTGTGCAAGTAAGGCAAAAAAACTAACCTCAACTTCTTTCCTTCGAGAACAGGTTCCCCCGAGGTGATGATGGTGACACGGTGTATGAGGAGACGGGAAACCCGGGTTGCGAGCGGTACTTTACATACGAACATGTGGGATGCAAGGGCTACACAACTTGCGCAGGATGTTATGGTTGTGCTTGGCACTCCACAAATATGTGCGTTGAGACATGTCAGTTACTCGGTTGTTATTGGGTTTTTACAGCTGAGCGACATAAATGGTGTGGATCAGTGGCTTCCGATTGCTCGTGTTACTTATCAACATCTAGGGTTTCCATGCACCATTTAGACAGGAATCTTCCACCCTACCGCGAAGTCGTCTTCTGTAAGAAAGACTAAAACTTCGAGAACATTACCCACTTGCCCTCCCGGTGTGCAAGTAAGGCAAAAAAAACTGACATCAACTTTGTTCCTTCGAGAACAGATTCCCGAGGGGTGATGATGGGGATACTGTGTATGAGGAGAAGGGTGATCCGGGATGCGAGCGATACTTCACTTACGGTGGAGGTTATTGCGATTGGTTCTGTTCGGGAACAGGGTCTTGTAGCGGGTGCCAATACACCTTCACCGACATGTGTACTACAACACTGCTAAGTACCAGGTGCTATTACATGAGCTGCTACCCGTGTCGTTACTGCTACAGCTATGAAGCAATCGGGATAGGGGACTATTACTGTCACCGGCGTTTATACCAAGTGAGCGAGTGGAAACTAGAAAACCATCTACCCCCCTACCGCGAAGTCGTCTTCTGCAAAAAAGATTAAAACTTCGAGAACAGATTCCCCAGAGGTGATGATGGGGATGCGGTGTATGAGGAGACGGGAGACCCAGGTTGCGGTCGATTTTTCACATACGAGTACACTTCGCTAAGGTGCTATGGTGCGCAATGTGGGTGTTACGGTTGCGCTTGGTGTGTGACCCCTTTATGCGAGTCTACATGTACCGTACTAGGCTGTTATATATTAAACGTCGCAGAACCATATCATTGGTGTGGCTATTTCGGTCGTTGCCACGTAAGTGGTTGGAATAAAAATTATAAAGTAACTGAGCACAAAGTCAACCGACGACTTCCCCCCTACCGCGAGGTCGTCTTCTGTAAGAAAGACTAAAACTTCGAGAACAGATTCCCAAGAGGAGATGATGGGGATACGGTTTATGAGGAGACGGGGGGGAGTAACAGTCATAGCCACGCAATTGCTTACTTACCTACTGTCTTTTCAGCATATGCGAACTCCTGCTCAGGTTGTGCTGGTTGCTATCGCTTGCTACCTCAAAACTGCGACGAATGCTACCGGTTGTGCAACCCATTAGACGGGTGGAACACGGAGCCGACTGAGTCCTTACCTCCCTACCGCGAAGTCGTCTTCTGCAAAAAAGATTGATGGCAACTCAGTTGCCCCATAGCTGTTAGCATAGAGGAAAAGGAGAATGATCGTTAAACGTAGGGGGATTGGATTGCTTTTTGATTGGAATAAGACTTTCCTATTGATTTTATCTTAAGGATATGTTAGAATTCTGGTTGGAGGTGAAAGAAATGGGACCTACACTTACTATTCCAAAACGCATAACCCATGGTGAA
>JAGGUG010000053.1 GCA_021158625.1 Candidatus Omnitrophota bacterium
AAAAAATCTCCTCTTCTTACCAATAGATTGACCGAAGGCCAATCATCCACATCTCTTACTTTCTTCCCCGGCCAGTAGCGCTCAACTGCTCTTCCGTTTAATGGAGATAAAAATACCGCCCCGGAGACCTTCTGAGCAAAAGAATCCCTCTCGGGGGTTATAGCCGGACCTCCCACAGCAGCAATTTCTAAATCATTAAAATACTTAGTTGCATTCCTTAACCAATCCCTCCTTGGAAAGGCATCGTCATCTAAAAAAGCCAGGATTTCTCCCTCAGCATTTTTTGCTCCAATATCCCTTTTTGTGGCCGGACCCATATCACCGGTAGGGATTATCCTGATTTTATCTAAAGCGTTTTTAAAGGATTTATCCGGCAAAACTATAATTTCATAGTTAGAATAATCCAATTCTAAGCAATATCTTAAACACTCTTCCAAATTTTTATTTTGCTCTCTAACGGGAATTATAATCGAAACTCTCATTATCTGTTATAATACTTTAAAATATACATCCGATACCATATTGCTATTGTGTCTATAAAGGTGTTGTATATCGCTCTCAATCCTATTCTTCCATATCTTCTCTGCGAGGTCAAAACAATTGGCGCTTCGGCTATTTGATAGCCTAAACGATGGGCGTTTACTAATATTTCTAAATCAAAAGCAAATTTTTTTATTAGAATCTTAGGAAGAACTCTCTTTAGAACTTCATACCTAAAAAGTTTAAGCCCGGTTTGAGTATCTCTAACTGGAAGGTTGAATAAAAAATTGATTAAAAAAAAGTAGACATCGCTGATAATCTTTCTTCCTAAGGGATAATCCAATCTTGAATTGGGATGACGCTTCGAGCCTATCACTACATCCGCGTTATCTAACTTCATAATATCAAAAAAAGTCTGCAATTGCTCGGGATGCAAATCCATATCGGCATCTAAAAAAACAATATATTTTCCACTTGCATAACGAAAACCCTTTTTTAGAGCCCGTCCTTTCCCATAGTTTGACCTATTTTTCTTAACAATGATGTTATTATATCGAGAGGTAAACTCTACTGCCTTTTGATAAGTATTATCAGAACTGCCATCATCAATTATGATTATTTCATACTTGCAGCCAAAATCATTGAATGCTCGCACTGTCTCTCTAATGCTAAAATCAATGTATTTTTCTTCATTATAAGTAGGTATAATTATTGAAACCTTTCCATCAAGATTTTTCATTTTGTGGCTGAATTCTGGGTTTGATTAAATAAAGATTGAGCGCAAATAGCAGTATACTGTTAATGCAAAGAATATAAAGAACTTGCCTTAACGATTGGTGAAATAAATTGATAGAAATAAATTGAAGAATGGTGAAAAAAATTAGATAAGGAATAAATCTAAAATTGTGGATGGAAAGATGATAGTATAAAATCACAAAGAGGAGAGCAAAAAATGTCATTGATATGGCGAATAATCTAGCTAAGGGAATACAAATCAAATAGTCTTTACCGGATAAAATTTTTATTACCAAAGAAGGAAATAGAATGATAACCAAACTGGCTATTCCGCATAGAAGAGCGGTCAGAACAAGGCTTTTTTTTAGAAGATGGAGTGTATCTTCATTTTTAGCAAAAAGATTGGATGATTTAGGAAACATAACGATACCGATAACTCCGGGTAAAAAAAGAACAATCTTTCCGCTCATTTGAGCAATAGAATAATATCCCGCCTCAATGGGCTTGAAAAAGTGTTTAACCAGAATAATATCCATATTTGTTAAGGCGGAAGTGCATAAGAGGATTAAAACCGTTGGCCAAAAATAGTTATAAATTTTTGCAAAATCTATATCTTTGTCCCGAGGATATTTGAATACTTTTTTTAAAAGAAAAAAACCTAAAATCAATCCTAAAAAAGAGGATAAGGCAAAACCATTTAAAGCCCCATTGACCCTAAAACCCATCCAGACAAAGATGATTCCTAAAATTAACTTTAAACCGCCGCTAACAACCGATGTCAATCCCAGACGTGTAAACTTCTGTAGCCCCTGCAATCCTCCTTGAGGAATTGGCGAAATAACTGAAATGACCATTATTATACCTACAATAAATACTGGTGTAACTGTCGAAAGTCGGAAAAATGAAACTATATGTTTACTGCTAAGGGCAAATATACAAAATGCGGTAATACTAAAAAGAGTGAGCTTTTTTAGTGAATTCAATAACAAAAATTTTATCTTTCCTAACTGTTTATGAGCGTGAAATGTAGAAACAGATTTAGTAATTACAGTCTGCAGTGCCGCAGTGGGGATAGAAATCACTGCCAACATTGCCAGGAGAGAATTTAAAACTCCATAATCTACCGGGGAGAGGGCCCTAATCATATACAGCTGGAAAAGTAATCCAAAGAAACCCGACACTGAAGTGGCTAAGAAGATTATAATGCCCTCTTTTATAAAATCATCTTTAAAATTTATTCTCATATTCCCCTAAACCCCATTAGTAATCTATGGAGTCATATTTTGCTTCCTCAATAAGCATAATAGGAATACCATCCCGGATTGGATATCGCCGTCTGCATCTTGTGCAAATTACCTCCTCCTTTCTCAGTTCCACATCTGCTTTGCAGGCCGGGCAAGCTAAAATTTTTACTAATTCTTTAAT
>JAGGUG010000009.1 GCA_021158625.1 Candidatus Omnitrophota bacterium
AAATCCCAAATCACAAATAAATTCCAATGACCGAAATTCCAATGACCCAAACAATACTTTTTTGAATTGTTTGGAATTTGGAAATTGGAATTTGGTGCTTGTTTGTTATTTGATGCTTGGGATTTCTGACGACTGACCCCGAAGTTTCGGGGGAAGGAGGAAACTATGGCTCATAAGAAAGGACAGGGAAGTTCACAAAACGGCAGAGATAGCCAACCAAAGATGTTGGGGGTTAAAGCCTATGGGGGGCAGTTTGTGCAAGCAGGGAGTATAGTTGTCCGGCAGCGAGGAACGAGGTTTAAACCCGGTTTTAATGTAGGCAGAGGAAGAGATGATACCCTTTTCGCTCTTACTTCAGGTATTGTGGAGTTTGGAGCGGGAAGGAGAGTAAATGTTCGTTGACACCGCCAAGATTTATGTCCGAGGTGGCAAGGGTGGAGACGGTTGCAATAGTTGGGTTCGGAATCGCCGTGGGAAAAAAGTGCCTGATGGAGGCAGTGGTGGAAAAGGCGGAGATGTTCTTATTCAAGCAGACTCGAATTTAACCACCCTTATTGATTTTCGCTATCAGCAGCATTACTCTGCCAGCAAAGGGGGCCCGGGAGGTAGTAATTATAAACAGGGAAGAAGAGGTGATGATTGTTTAATTAGGGTTCCTCCAGGCACCACTGTATTTGATGCTCAAACCAACTACCTATTGCGTGATTTAACCACTCCGGGAGATAGTGTTATCGTTGCTTATGGCGGTAAAGGCGGCTGTGGAAACCTGAATAGGCCATCTGAAGAGGGGAAAGCGGGTGAAGAGAGGGAATTGCGTTTAGAGTTGAAATTAATCGCCGATGTAGGGATAGTTGGCTATCCCAATAGTGGAAAATCAACATTAATTTCTAAAATCTCCAGTGCCCTGCCCAAGATTGCTGATTATCCCTTCACTACTTTAAGACCTGTCCTGGGAGTAATTAAAGGCAAGAAAACTCGCCAAGGCGGATATAGAAGGGATATTATTGTCTGCGAGATTCCCGGCTTGATTAAAGATGCCCACAGGGGTAAAGGTTTGGGGACATTTTTTCTTCGCCACATTGAAAGGACAAAGTTTCTTATTCACCTAATTGACTTATCGCAAGTGAATAAAAAAGAGCCATTATCTCACTTTAACTGCCTGAATAGGGAATTAGAGTTATATAATAAAAACCTGCTGAAGAAAAAGCAGATTATTGTAGTTAATAAAATAGACATTCCGGAAGCAAGAAAAGATCTGCCTTTATTTAAATCGAAGATAAAAAGAAAGGTTTATCCTATCTCTGCCTTAACCGGCGAAGGAGTAAAGGAATTGGTGAAGGTATTAGACATACTAATGAGTATGCCTGATTACAACGATTAAAAAAGCGCCTGCCCGTCAATCCTGGCAGGCGGGGATTACAAAAATCAGGTATAATCGAAGATTATCCCTGACAATGCGCAAAAACATTTTACGGCGTTAGAGAAAGCCATGTCGACATTACATCAAAGTGACATAATACCTTTTAAGGCTGATAGTAGTTTAAACTCACCCTCAGCGCATACCGTCAAAGAACATAGTTCTCTAAGAGGGTTTATTAATCTGAAGAAAATAGTGATTAAAGTAGGAACAAGGGTCTTGACCAAAGACGGCTGTTTGGAAGAGAGCCAGATTAAAAATATAAGCGACCAGATCAAATGGTTAGTGAAAAAAGGCATCAAGGTTATTTTAGTGAGCTCAGGGGCGATTGGAGCGGGAATGGGAATATTGGGTTTTAAAAAGAAACGAGACTTGCTTCCTTTTCAGCAGGGCTTAGCCGCCGTCGGGCAGAATGAGTTAATGAATAAATATAGCCGATTTTTAAGACCTAATCTAACCGCTCAGATTCTCCTTACCCGTGAAGATCTCAACCAACGTCAGCGCTATCTAAATGTACACAGTAGCATATCGACCCTCTGGCAGTGGAATGTGGTTCCGATTATAAATGAAAACGATAGTGTCTCTACTGAAGAGATAAAGTTTGGTGATAACGACCAATTGGCTGCTTTAGTAGCCAATTTAATCAGTGCCGACCTTTTGCTTATTCTCTCTGATGTTGATGGGTTATATTCTTTTAACGGTAAGGTAGTCCCCACTGTGGAGAAGGTTACTCCAGCAATCGAGAAAATGGCCTTCAAAGAAAAAGGGAGTCTAACCCAGGGAGGAATGGCTTCCAAGATTCAGGCGGCAAAGATAGCTACTGAGAGTGGTATCCCTACTGTGATTGCCTCGGGACGAGAAAAAAGAATTATAGAAAAGATAATCAATGGCGAAGAAAAGGGGACTTTATTTCTGCCTTGCCAGAAAAGGCTCAAAGCCCGTAAGCGCTGGATTGGTTTTTCCTCTCTGCCTCGTGGAAGTGTTATTATTGACGAAGGAGCAAAAGAGGCGTTGATTAAAAAAGGAAAGAGTTTGCTTTCTTCCGGGATTATCGAGGTGAATGGAAAGTTTAAAATCGGAGATGTTGTACGCATATTGGACGAGGATAAAAAGGAGTTGGGACGAGGTTTAATAAATTACTCCAGCGAGGAGGTTCGTAAGATAAAGGGACTCAAGAGTAATCAAATCGAGGAGAAATTGGGGTATAAGGACTATGAAGAGGTTATCCACCGAGATAATTTATATTGCCGAGCAGGCGAAGAGAGCGAGTGAGGCATTGGCTAATTTGCCAAGAGAGATTAAGAATGGAGCCCTTTTGGCGATGGCTAAGGCACTGAGAAAAAGGAAAGAGGAAATTATCCGGGCTAATAAAAAAGATTTAGAATTAGCCAGAGGAAAAGGTTCCGCCTTTATTCAACGCCTGATTTTGGAAGAAAAGGGCGTTTTGAAGCTCAGTGAGCATATTGAGAAGATTAGCCAATTAGATGACCCCATCGGCGAGACAATAGAGGAATTTAAGGGGGTCCAGGGTTTGCATATTAAGAAGGTGCGCGTTCCTATCGGGGTTGTTGCCATCATCTATGAATCCCGCCCCGATGTCACCTCTGATTGTGCTGCGCTTTGTGTAAAATCAGGAAATGCGGTAATTCTAAAAGGGGGTAAGGAATCGCTTAATTCCAATATAGCAATTGCCAATATATTAACCGAGGCAACCAAGGAGTATTTACCCGAGGGAGCAATTGCTTTAATTCCCACCCGCGAGAGAGAAGCAGTGGATATTCTGCTTGGTTTAGATGATTATATTGACTTAGTTATTCCTCGTGGTGGAGAATCACTAATAAAAAAAGTGGTAGAAAAATCCAGGATTCCGGTAATCAAGCACTATAAGGGAGTTTGCCATATCTATGTTGATGAAGACGCCGATTTAAATATGGCTCAAGAGATATGTTATAATGCCAAGGTTCAGAAACCGGCTACCTGCAATGCAATGGAGACCTTACTTGTCCATTCCGGTGTTGCTGTGCGTTTCTTGCCCCTTATGGTAAAGAGATTTCAAGAGGCGGGAGTAGAGGTTCGTGGTTGTGAGAAGACGCGGCAAATACTGGATTCAATAAGCAAGTTGAGAATAAAACCGGCAAACGAAGATGACTGGCAGAGGGAATACCTGGACCTGATTATCTCTATAAAGATTGTCCAGAGTTTAGAAGAAGCGATTGAGCATATCAGGAGATACGGTACAAAACATTCTGATGCTATTATTAGCGAGAATAAACAGAGAGCCGAGGAGTTTTTAAAGAGGATAGATTCTGCTTGTCTTTACTGGAATGCCTCTACCCGTTTTACTGACGGCGAGCAATTTGGAATGGGGGCAGAGATGGGTATCAGCACCGACAAGATTCACTGCCGCGGCCCAATGGCTCTAAGAGAGCTCACCTCTTATAAATATCTTATTTATGGGAAAGGACAGGTAAGGAAATAAAGGCTACAAGCTACAGGCTACAAGTCGCAAGCTATAAAAAGAAAAACTTGAAGCCTGAAGCCTGAAGCCTGAAGCCTGAATGCGTATCGGTATTTTGGGCGGGGCATTTGACCCCATTCATTTAGGACATCTCCTGTTGGCAGAAAAGGCGCGAGAGAAGCTGTCATTAGCAAAGGTAATTTTCATTCCTTGTTTTATCTCTCCTTTTAAGAAAGAAATTGTCTCCTCCTCTCAACGCTATAAAATGGTTTGCCTGGCTATAAGCGATAATCCCTTTTTTGTAGTATCTAAATTAGAAATAAAGAGAAAGGGGGTTTCTTATTCTATAGATACGGTAAGGGAGTTAAAAAAGAGATATCCCCGGGATGAATTCTTTTTTATATTGGGCTCAGATTCTTGGGGGCAATTTTCTTCCTGGAAGGATAGTGACGAGCTCTTAAAATTAATCAGATTTGCGGTTATGGAAAGAAAAGGATTTTCTTTAAGAGAAAATGGCTCTATATTAAGAATTTCGGGAGAAGTTCTGCCTATTTCTTCTTCCCAAATTAGAGAAAGGGTCAAACAAAATAAATCCATTCGTTATTTAGTCCCCGAGAGAGTAAGGAGATACATTTTAAGAAAAGGGTTGTATAAATAGGGAGTTTGTGGTAGAATAAACTACAGGTTGCCCGCTTCACGCTGATACAGCCTCACTTACACCCCTGACGTGTAAGGAGGTTCACTAAAAAAGTAAAATCAAGAAAATAAACCCCGTTAGAAGTCCCTGACAGAAAAAATTTTTAAAATTTTTTCTATACTAAATAGAGTTTGTATTAATCAAAAATTTGATATAGATTAAGTTTAGTATTTATTAAAGTAAGCGCCAGACTTCTAAGGGGGTAAACAAGAGGGAAGTTATGCAAAAATACGAAGGGATGCTTATTGTAAGACCGCGGTTAAGCGAAGAAGACAGAGAAAAGATAACTAAAAAGATTGAGCAGTTAATCACTCAAGAAGGAGGAAAGGTAAAGAACTTTCAACTCTGGGGAGAACGAAAATTGGCCCAGGAAATCAAGAAAGAGAAAAGGGGGCTTTATTATCTATTTCATTTTTCCGCAGAACCGCAAACAATAGATAAAATAAGAAAAGGTTGTCGCTTGGAGGAGAACATTTTGCGACTTCTTATTGTGAAGATGTAAATGAAACTTGGCTTTGCGGAGCAGGAAGTGCTTCGCAAAGCCTTAGTTGAATTTCCCAGCACTTATTTACTACAAAGTGTTGTTTTGGGTAAAACTATTTTATAAGCTGAAAGTTATGATTTTGCCCTCAAGCATTGTTTAGTAAATAAGTGCTGGGTTAGTGCAGCCATACAATTTAGTCTCCTTGCCCCAGTACCATCGCCTTCGACGAGCTACGGGGCAGGCAGTCGCCTAAATTGTGATGTCATTGAAGGGGGTAAATTATGACAGGAATAAATAGAGTTTTTGTAGGAGGAAATTTAACCCGCGATCCAGAATTGCGTTATACCCCTCAGGGTTCATCAGTAGTGAATTTTAGTATTGCTATAAATAGGACTTACACTACCCAAACTGGCGAGCGAAAAGAAGAGGTAGAGTTTGTACGTATTGTTGTCTGGGGCAAGCAAGCAGAGACCTGCAGCAGATATTTAACCAAGGGAAGCTCAGTCTTAGTAGAAGGAAGATTATCTTCACGTTCCTGGGAAGGGCAGGATGGCCTAAAGAGAACGGTTACAGAAGTAATTGCCAGACGCGTTCATTTCTTGGGTGGATTAAAGAAGACAACAGAAGGAATTGATTCTGCCCCAGTAGATAAGGAGACCCCCTTAGAAACAGATTTACCTTCAGAGAGTGAACCTCAGCAAGAGTTTCCAGACGAGGGCCGCATTCCTGAAACAGACAAACCACCGTTTTAAAAAATAAAAATTTATTTTTTGATTACAGTGATTAAAATAATGATAAATAATGATTACGGCGATGCTTTTATCGCGGGAGTCTTGCTTTTATCGTTGTAATCATTTGCAAAGCAAAATGAAAAGAAGATCATCAAAAAAAGCAAAGAAAAGAAAAAGAGGAGAAGGAACATTTACCAGCAAGAAGGTCTGCCAATTTTGTGAGCAGGTTCATAAATCCCGTGAGAGTAAGCAACCTTTTATTGACTACAAGAATATTGATGTGCTCAGAAGGTTTGTTACCGAAAAAGGGAGGATTATCCCACGACGGATTTCTGGAGTTTGCGCCAAACATCAACGGGAATTAACCCAGGCAATTAAACGAGCAAGGAACATTGCTTTACTACCAGGGTAATCAACTTGTCTTTCGTTATAGGGTTGCGTAGCTCGAATCGTCCAACGTCAAACGGTTGTGTTTTTTTGCCTTCAACGATTGACGGTTTTGTAATTTATATTACTTCACATGAAACTAATTTTACTGACTAACATTCCCAAATTAGGCAAAGCTGGAGATATCGTAGAAGTAAAGGATGGTTATGCTCGGAATTTTCTCATTCCTAAAAAGCTCGCCTTAGCAGCAACTCCCCGGAGTATTCAGCTTGCCCAGCAAAAGAGAGAACAAGAGTTAAAGAAAGAAAAGGCAGAAAGAGAAAAGATGAATAAATTAGCCGAAGAGCTTTCCAAAACCTCCTGCACAATTTCTGCCCTGGCTGGTAAGGAAGATAAACTCTTTGGAGAGATTACTAATAAAGATATTGCCGAGGCTTTAGTTGCTAAGGGTTTGGAGATTGATAAAAAGAAGATAGAAATTGAGGAGCCGATTAGAAAATTAGGTGTTTATAATGTGAAGGTTAAATTATGCCCTGAGGTTATAGCAAATTTGCGAGTATGGGTGATAAAGAAAAAAGATGAGCGCTGAGAGTTTAGATAAAATACCCCCGCAGAACTTAGAGGCGGAGATGGCCGTTTTGGGCTCGATGCTTTTAGACAAGGAGGCAATTTCTCAAGCGGTTGAGCTCTTAAAAGAAGATTATTTTTACGAAGACAGAAACCGTCAGATTTTTTCTGCCATTATAGGTCTCTTTGAAGAAGGTAAACCCGTAGACTTAGTTACCCTTAAGGAAGAGCTAAAAAAAAAGAAGGTTTTGAAAGAAATTGGTGGTGTGAGTTATCTAACGACGCTCACCAATATTGTTCCCACAGCCGCAAATATTGAGCAATACGCTCATATTGTAAAGGAAAAAGCCCTCCTGCGTAGTTTAATTTCTGCTTCTACTCAAATAATAAAGGAGAGTTATGACCCCTCTCAAAATCCCGATATATTATTAGATAGAGCCGAGAAAGCCATCTTTGATGTTGTTCAGTATAAAATAGAATCAAAGGTCTTTTCTTTTAATCAACTTATCAAAGACAGCATTGAAACCATTGACCGTCTCTATCAGAATAAAGAAAATATTACCGGACTTCCCACTGGTTTTCACGAACTGGATACGATGACTGCCGGGCTCCAGCCTTCAGATTTAATCATTATTGCTGGTCGTCCATCGATGGGAAAGAGTGCTTTTGTTTGTGCTATTGCCGAAAATGTAGGGGTGGTGAATAAACTCCCTCTGGCATTTTTTAGCTTAGAAATGTCCCGACAGCAATTAGTGCAAAGAATGCTCTGTTCACACGCCCGCATCGATGCTCATAAGGTACGCACAGGTTTTCTTTCTCGCTCTGATTGGCCGATTTTAATCAACACCGCGAGTAAACTTAGCGAAGCACCCATATTTGTTGATGATACTCCCGGGATTTCTGTTTTGGAATTGCGGGCTAAAGCAAGGCGGCTGAAGGCACATTATAATATTCAGATGGTAATTGTTGATTACCTGCAGTTGATGCAGGGACCAGCAAAGGCTGAAAATCGCCAACAAGAAATTTCAGAGATTTCGCGTTCCTTGAAAGCATTGGCTCGAGAGTTAAATATTCCTGTTGTGGCAATTAGTCAGCTCTCCAGAGCGGTGGAGGCACGAACCAACCGTCGGCCACAGCTTTCCGATTTGAGAGAATCCGGGGCTATTGAGCAGGATGCCGACCTTGTGCTTTTGCTATTGCGCGAAGAATATTATAATCCCACTGAAGAAAATAAGGGGATTGCCGAGGCAATCATTGGTAAGCAGAGAAATGGACCTGTAGGCTCAATAAAACTTGCCTTTATTAAAGAATATGCCCGTTTTGAGAATCTTTCTTTAAGGGAAAAATAATGCATTACCTTTTTAGCCTTTGGAAACCAATATTAGAGATTGCAGTTGTCTGGGCAATAATTTATTTTTTGCTTTTGTTTATAAAAGGAACCCGCGCGGTTCAGGTATTAAAAGGGTTAATAATTTTATTTACTGTCTTCTTTATTACTCAGATATTTCAGCTGAATATTATAAATTGGTTACTGACCAAGATTTTTGCTATCAGTGTTATCGCTCTCCTGATAATCTTTCAACCCGAACTTCGCCGTGGGCTTGCTCATTTGGGGCAAAACCGCTGGCTCCGTTTTTTGGCAAGGCAAAAAAAGACATTGGAAGAAGTAATTAAAGCAATAGCTCTTCTTTCGCGTCGAAAAGTCGGTGGTCTGATTATTATTGCCCGAGAAACGGGTTTAAAAAATTATATTGAGAGTGGAATACCTCTGGATGCAGATTTGAGCAAGGAGCTTATTTTAGCAATCTTTAATCCTCATTCTCCCTTGCACGACGGAGGGATTATTATTCGGGAGGAAAGGATTAGCGCTTGCCGCTGTTTTTTTCCTTTGACCGAAAATCCGCATCTTAGTAAAAATTTAGGGACGCGTCACCGGGCGGCTATAGGGCTCAGCGAGGAGAGTGATGCTCTTTGTATTGTCATCTCAGAAGAAACAGGGGAGATTTCTCTGGCAGTAGATGGAAATTTAAGAGCTAATTTAGATATTGAAGAGTTAGCGAAGATATTAGATGATTTATATATTAAAAAACACTGATTACACTGACTAAACACTGATGAGGTATCAGTGAAATCAGTGCTGTAAATGATAAAGAAGTTTTTATTACATAATTTAGCCCTGAAGTTAGTTTCTCTATTTTTAGCCATTATTCTTTGGTTTTATGTAGCCGGCGAGCAAAACGAGGACTTAGAGAAAAGAGCGACTTTAAATATAGAACCGCCGCCGGGGATGGTCATCAGCAGTCGGAGTGCAGGCAAGGTGAATGTTTTATTCCGAGGACCCAAAAATCGATTAAGCTTGATTTCCTCGGACATAGCCGTTAATTATAAGATAGAGGAGATAAAAAAACCAGGTAAATACAGCTTTACTATTTCTCCCAGGGGAATAGATGTTCCCTCGGGAGTAAAAATAGTATCCATTAAGCCCTCTACAGTGACAGTTAACTTAGACAGATTGATTAGCAAATGGCTACCAATTAAACCAAATATAAAAGGGAAGGTTGGCGAGGGCTATAGAATTGCAGAAGATAAAATTAAGTTAAATCCCAATATCTCGTTAGTAGAAGGCCCTGAGAAACTACTCAAGAACTTAGAATTTATTTATACCTCTCCTATCAAGGTTAAAGGTTATACTAAATCTTTTATCCAACGGGTTTCTTTGCAACCCCTGATAAAGGGACAATTGCCTTCTTTGGATATTATAGAGGTAACCGTTCCCATCGAGGAAGATTTTGTTAATAAAGATTTCAAGGGTATTCCTTTAAAATTCTTACTATCCTCAGCAGAGCATTTTTCTGTGCAGTGTTCTATTTCAACAATTGATATTACCCTTACAGGCTCTCGGCCTAATTTAGATAAGATAACTAACAAAGATATATTGGCGTTTGTAGATGTTACAGGTTTAAATCCGGGAAGATATGAGTTGCCTGTCCAGATAAAACTACCCTCTAATGTGTTTTTGCTTTCTGATGTTCCTCTGGCAAAGGTTACGATAGGGGAAAAGCCATAAGCTGCAAGCTCCAAGTTACAAGTTGCAAGCTAGAAAATAAAAAACCTGTAGCTTGAAGCCTGTTGCCTGTAGCTTGAGAAATGCCCAAATTATGCGTTAACGTTGACCATATCGCAACTTTAAGACAGGCGAGAAGAGGAAAAGAGCCTGACCCTGTTTTAGGCGCGAGGATTTGCGAGCGCGCAGGTTGTGAGGGAATTGTTGTTCATCTGCGTGAAGACAGGAGGCATATTCAAGAAAGGGATATCTATCTATTAAAGGAGGGTGTAAGAACAAAGTTAAATCTGGAGATGTCCATTGCTCAGGATATTGTGGATATTGCTCTTGATTTGAGACCTGACTTCGCTACTTTAGTTCCCGAAAGGAGAGAAGAGGTTACTACCGAAGGAGGGTTGGATGTCCTTAAGGAAAAGGAAAGAATTGAGAAGGTGGTAGAAAGATTACAGGAGAAGGAAATAAAAGTGAGTTTATTCATCGACCCGGAATTAGAACAGATAAAAGCAAGCAAGGAAGTTGGTACAGATTTTATTGAACTACATACAGGCAGATATGCTCATAGCGAAGGCAAAGAGCAGGAGAGGGAATTGAAGAATTTAGTTATAGCCAAGGATAAAGCAATAGAATTGGGATTAAAGGTTAATGCCGGACATGGTCTGAATTACCAAAATGTATCGCCAGTAGCTGCTATTTCGGGCATTCAGGAGTTGAATATTGGACACTCAATTATTTCTCGCGCCGTCTTTGTAGGACTGGAGAAAGCGGTGAGAGAGATGAAGGAAATAATAACAGTTGGCAGTAGGCAGTAAGCAGTAGGCAAGGAAAAAATCAGTTAGCAGTGGACAGTCTACAGTAGACAAAGGGGAAGACAAGAAGTTGCCTACTGTAGTTTGTTTTATGCATTTGACTACCGGTATTGATTTAGTAGAGGTAAAGAGAATGAAGACTGCGGTTGAAAGATGGGGGGAGCGTTTATTAAACAGGGTTTTTACGCTCCAGGAAATAGAATACTCAACAAGAGGGGCTTCTTTTTATCCCCTTAGAAATCCCCGCCGTAGGCGGGGCATCCCGGAAACCACCGGGGTTAGTTCTGACAGGGTTTATCAGCATTTAGCCGGCCGCTTTGCCGCTAAAGAGGCCACAATAAAGTGCCTGGGTGAGGAGATTAAACAAAGACCTATTGGCTGGAAAGATATTGAGATAGTTAATAATAGCGAAGGAAAGCCGGAGATTAGGTTTAATCAAAAAAAATGGCGGAGTAAGAAAAGGATTTCCTTGACTATTTCTCATACTAAAGATTACGCTGTTGCTCAGGCGATTGCCTATAACTAATAACCCCACTTGCACCCCCGGAGTGCAAGTAAGGGTATTGCATCATATATGACTACTATTTTTTCTCCCCGCAAATTAGACTCACACAAAGGGGACTATGGCAAGGTTTTTATTCTGGCTGGTTCTCTGGGGATGAGTGGAGCGGCAATTTTGGCCGCCAAGGGGGCACTGCGCACAGGAGCAGGATTGGTCTTTTTGGGAATTCCCCAGATTTTAAATCAGATAGTAGAGACAGAGCTTTTAGAAGTCATTAGTAAGCCCCTAAAGCAGACCAAAGATGGCTGTCTGAGTTTGCGAAATTATTCTTTTATTTATAACTTTATCAGAAAAATAGACGCTTTAGTTTTAGGTCCTGGCCTTTCCCAGAATAGAGAGACACAAAGGTTGATAAGGAGGTTAATTAAAACAGTCAAGAAACCTCTGGTCATTGATGCCGATGCTATCAATGCCTTAGCAGGTAACCTCAGTCTTCTTTTATCGCCGACCGCCAAGCAGCAACCGGCAATTAAGGTTATTACTCCTCATCCTGGCGAACTTGCCCATTTACTAAAAATAGATGCAGGAGAGATTCAGAAAAAAAGAGAAGAAATTGCTGTTGATTTCGCTCGGAGGTATAAACTGACAGTTGTACTCAAAGGTTTCCGGACAATAGTTACTGATGGTGAGGGAGAGATTTATATAAATAGGACTGGAAACCCTGGAATGGCTACTGCCGGGATGGGTGATATCTTAAGCGGGATGCTTGGGGCTTTATTGGCACGCGGTTTTTCTCCCTTTAAAGCGGCTAAGGCCGCGGTCTATTTACATGGGGCCGCCGGAGATTTAGCCGTCCGAGAAAAGGGAGAGGAGGGAATGATTGCCAGCGATGTTGTAGAAAAAATCCCCGAAGCAATTAAATTAAATAGCGATTACAGCGATGAAAAACCAGCGATTACAGCGATGAATTTATCACCGTAATCGTGATTTAATCTCTGTAATCATATGCCGAGCAAAGCGAGGCATATCTTGCGGGCGTAGTTCAGTGGCAGAACAACAGCCTTCCAAGCTGTATACGTGAGTTCGATTCTCATCGCCCGCTCCACCCAGCACTAATTTTTCAGAGATGCCTAACCACAGCCCTAAACCAGATGGTTTAGGGCACAGCAGAAAATTAGTGCTGGGTGATCCTGAGAAAGCGACCAAAGGGAGCTTCCGAAGGACCTGAAAACCAAAGCGAAATTTGATCCTGAGGAGCCGAAGGCGACGAAGGACCTGAAAACCAAAGCGAAATTTGAGGTGCTTAAAGCACCCGACGCTGCGTCGGGACTATCCTCGTTCCCCTTCGGGGAACTTCGGCTCTCGCCCTGTATCAGAACGGTTCAGGGCTCGCTTCGCGAGAAAGGAAAGATAATAAATAAAAAGCGTCCCGAAGTTTCGGGACTATCCTCAGCCCGTCTACGCTAAAGCTACGAGGAACTTCGGCTCTCGCTTCGCGAGAAAGGAAAGGTAATAAATAAAAGCGAAATGGACTTCGTCCATTTCTATCCTTCGCTTCGCTCAGGCTCTCGCTTCGCGAGAAAGGAAAGGAAAAATAAAAAGCGGAAATCTGCTTCGCAGATTTCCTATCCTCAGTTCCCCTTCGGGGAACTTCGGCTCTCGCTTCGCGAGGAAGGAAAGGAGGCATCAAATGATTAAGAAAGAAATGATTTCCAGGATTAGTGAGGAGGTTAATCTCTCTCAGAAAGATGTAAAGAAGGTTGTACAAGGGGTTTTTGATAATATCAAGAATAGTTTAATTAAGGGAGAAAGAGTAGAGTTACGCAACTTTGGGGTTTTTAAGCTTAGAACTCGCCGGGAGAGAAAAAGAAGGAATCCTCGCACAGGTGAAGGAGTATTGGTGCCTGCCCATAGGGTAGTGGTATTTAAACCGGCGAGGACACTAAGGAAGAGAGTCAAATAGGTAAGAAAGAATTTATTTGACAAAATCTGAATAATTTGTTATCGTAAAGTTACTATGAAGGATAATTTAAGCATAAACAAAAAATTTTATCTTATCGATGCTCAGGGAAAAGTATTAGGAAGATTGGCTACGCAGATTGCCAATATTCTGCGTGGAAAAAATAAACCTGATTTTGCTCCGCATCTGGATAAAGGCGATTATGTAGTGGTAATCAATGCTGCTAAGGTGAGGGTTACAGGTAAAAAAAGAGAGAGTAAGATATATCGCCGTTATTCAGGTTATCCTGGAGGATTGAAAGAAGAAAATTTTGCCACCCTCCTTGCCAAAAAGCCAGAGCGGATAATTATCTCGGCAGTGCGAGGGATGTTGCCCAAAAATAAATTAGCCCGTCAGATAGTTAAGAAGTTGAAGGTTTATCCGGGCAAAGAGCACAAGCATTTGGCTCAGAAGCCAGAGATATTGGAGATAGCTTGATAGTTCCTTACTTTACAAGATGAGTATTGCTAACCCAATTCCAATGCTTAATGAAACAGATAAATCTGACTTAAATGTTTCATTAGCGTGTGGCGTAAAAGTGTTGCCCGTCCTGAACCACTTGCCGTGAACCATACGGTTCATGGCGTTGCGTTCAGGGCAGGGCAGAGGTATAAACCAGACGGTTCATAGCAAAGTAATAAATATGACTCTTACCTCGTCCCAAAAACAGAAAATTCAGGAGATTGGCAAAAAGTATGATTTAAAACTGATTATCCTCCACAGTTCTTATGCCAGCGGCAAAATTAGAAAGGGAAGTGACTTAGATATTGCGGTTTTAGGGAAGAAACCGATAGAGTCTGATGTCTTGCTGAAAATCCATAGTGATTTAGCCGATGTTTTTGGCGATGATAGCGAAAGGGAGGTAGATCTTAAATCATTGCACCACATTGACCCTTTGTTTCGTTACCAGGTAGCTAAACATAGTCAACTCCTTTTTGGCCGATTGTTAGATTACAATGAGTTTAGAGCATATGCTTTTTGTTCTTTTTATGATGCCAAAGATGTATTTAATTTAGAAAGATTGCTTATTTTAAGATTACAGGACTCTCTGAGCAAAAAATATGTTGGATACTAATTTTATTCAAAGAAAGGTTAAACTTATTCAAGAGGATATCAGTAAACCCCGTTAGAAAGGTACAATTTAGGGACAATTTCTCTATCAAGTATAAATGGGAACAACTTCTTTATCGTTCCTATAAGGAATTTGCCCCTATGACAAGATTATTTATCAGTCTGTCGGCGAAGCAATCAAGCAGTATACCCAATACTGCGGTTATATTCTAAAATTTTTGGAAAAGGTAGAAAGCGAAGTGAACGAGGCGAAAGCCTCAATCAACCTCAATAAAAATGCTTGAAGTCAAAAGCAATAAGAAAACCGAAGCACAGGTTGAGAGGGAGGAGGTTAAATCCTCCAATGAAACTAAGGGAAAAAAAGAGGAGGAGTACTGGGCAACTGGCAAGAGGAAAGAGGCGATTGCCCGGGTGAAATTGATTCCCCAAAAGAAAGGTCCAATTGTTGTCAATCATCGGCCAATGGAGGATTATTTCCCTCTTTTTCGCTGGCAAAAACTTATCAAGCAACCTTTAGTATTGACCAACTCTTTAAATAGGTATAAGATTGTGGTGAATGTTAAAGGAGGAGGGGTTTCAGGCCAGGTCGGGGCGGTGCGACAGGGACTTAGTCGGGTTTTAGCGAAGGCAGATAGTGAGCTTCGTCCGATATTAAAGAAGGAAGGACTTTTAAGGCGCGATTCTCGACAGAAGGAAAGAAAGAAATACGGCCAGAGAGGGGCGCGGGCTAAATTCCAATTTACTAAAAGATAATAAACAGCGATTACAGCGATAAAAAACCACGATTACAGCGATAAAAAGTAGAATTGACATCGTTATGCCTTATTATATCGTTGTAATCATTCCTTAATCGCCGTAATCAAGCGAAGCAAAAGCGGAGCGATTATGTTTTGGGATCATTTTTTCGGTTTATTTTCCAACGATATCGGAATTGATTTGGGCACTGCTACTACCTTAGTTTACATCAAAGGAGAAGGGATTGTGCTCTGCGAGCCGTCGGTAGTGGCTATTCAAAAAGGCGCAAATAATGTCTTAGCCGTAGGCGAAGAAGCAAAGAGAATGTTGGGGAGGACCCCGGGCAATATCGTTGCTTTGAGGCCCATGAGAGACGGCGTGATTGCCGATTTTGAGGTTACCGAGAGTATGTTGCGTTATTTTATCCGAAAAGCCCACCGTCGAAGATTTTTTATAAAACCGCGCATCGTTATAGCGGTGCCCAGCGGGATTACCGAGGTAGAAAAGAGGGCTGTAAAGGATTCTGCCGAGCATGCCGGAGCAAGAGAGGTTTATCTTATTGAGGAACCGATGGCTGCTGCCATTGGGGTAGGTTTGCCGGTGCAAGAGCCAGCCGGGAATATGATTATTGATATAGGTGGGGGCACAACAGAGGTAGCCGTAATTTCTCTCGCCGGTATAGTTTTCTCTAAGAGCATTCGCATTGGTGGTGATGAGATGGATGAGGCGATTATTCAGTATTTAAAAAAGACCTATAATCTAATGATTGGAGAGAGAACTGCCGAGGAGATTAAAATTAAAATTGGTTCTGCCTATTCTCTGGAAGAGGAGATGAGTATGGAGGTTAAAGGGAGAGATTTAGTAGCTGGTCTCCCCAATACTTTGACCATTTCCTCTGAAGAGATTCGGGAGGCTATGTCTGAACCAATCTCCAGCATATTAGAAACAATAAGGATTGCCTTAGAAAGGACACCACCAGAATTATCTGCAGACTTAGTAGATCGCGGGATAACTCTTGCCGGTGGAGGGGCCTTATTGCGGGGATTGGATAAGCTTTTAAGCGCCGATACCAAACTTCCGGTGCATATTGCTGATGACCCTTTAACTGCCGTAGCCTTAGGCACAGGCAAGGCTCTTTCCGAAATGCGTTTTTTAAAGAGAGTAAGCATTCCCTCGCGAGTTAGATAATCAAGTTTCAGGTTATAAGCTTCAGGCTCCAGGTTTTTCTTACTTGTAGCCTGCAGCTTGTTGCTTGGAGCCTGTAAATTATTAGCTCACAACCTGAGCTTGTAGTGTTAAGTATGTGACTAATCAGAAGATATTTATTGCCATTCTGCTCCTCCTTCTTTTTTCTTTAAATAAATTTGGGCTTGCAAAGAGGCTGGATAGTTATTTAATTGACATCAGCAGATTTCCTTTAAGGTTGATGACTTCCTCCTATATTACTAAAGCAGGAGGGGCATCTCTCGCAGAGGAAAACCGGCAACTTAAACAGAAGATAAAAGAACTCAATCAGAGAATTGTAGAGTTAGAAGAGGCCATGCAGGAGAACAAACGCTTGCGTGGCCTTTTGTCTTTTAGAAAGGAAGGTTACACAAATATCCCTGCTCAGGTCATCGGAGAGAGTTCAGATAGCTGGAGAAAGGTAGTTATTATTGATAAAGGAAAGAGAGACGGAATTAGGAAGGATATGGCTGTAGTTGGTAAAGAAGGTCTGATAGGGAGAGTGGTTGAGGTAGGTTTGAGGAGTAGCAGGGTGATGCTCATCATTGATTTTAATTTCAAAGTAGCCGCTCTTGTTCAAAGGACCCGTGACCAGGGGATTGTCCAGGGCAATATTTGTTCCTGCGTGATGAGATATATCGATAAGGATAGCGATGTTGCTAAAGGAGATATAGTTATTTCTTCAGGAAGAGGGGGAATATATCCCAAGGGTTTAGTAATCGGAAAGGTAGATGAGCTAAACGAGGATATAAATCGGCTCTATCTTAAAGCCCGCATCTTACCGGCAGTCAATTTTCACAGATTAGAGGAAGTTTTATGCTTAAAAAAAGTTTCCCCTTAGTAATTCTTCTCTTTATTGCCTTTATCCAATCTACCATTTTAAATCGCATCAGAGTTCATAATGTCCAGCCCGACCTCCTTTTGCTCACTACTGTTTTTTTTACCCTCTTACAAAGAAGAAAAAATAGAATCAGCCCCCTTATCTTTGCTCTATCAGCAGGGTTGTTAAAGGATGTATTCAGCGGCAACATTCTGGGTATCAATGCCTCTTCTTTTGTTATCTTAATTTTAGTAATTGAGGCTTATCGGCAAAAAATTTATAGCGAGCATCTCATTAGTTACTTTTTAGTCTCTTTCTTCTCTTCTCTTTTTGTTTCTTTTTTTCATTATTTTTTCATTCGGCCGTTGCCTCCTTTCCGGGAGTCCTTATATGCCATAATTCTTCCCTTTAGCATATATACGGCGCTCTTCTCAGTTCCGTATTTTTATCTATTGAAAAGGTTGTTTGTAGTCCATAGAGAGTAGCAAGTGATGAGAATGAAAATGTCTAATTGTTTTAATTGCTCTAATGTCTAATCCCTGTCTGCCCCCTGCCCGACGGCAGGGTGGATATTCTAGGTCAATTAGAATTAGATATTATGAGAATTCTCTCTATTTGCTACTTCCAAGATGCGTCTTAAGAGTCTCTCCTTTATAGTTTTAATCTCCTTTACAGTTTTAATCATTAGCTTAGCCAATATTCAACTCAACAAGTATGACTTTTACAAACAACTCTCGGATAAAAACCGAATTCGGCTGGTTCCTCTGCCGGCTGCCCGTGGTTCTATCTATGACCGTTATGGAAGAATTTTAGCCGAGGACAAACCTTTATTTGTCTTGAGTCTCGCCCCCGATGAGTTTTTCAGACAGGACTCGGCTACGATTGAGCAAATCTTGAAGAGATTGAGCGAGATTTCCGGGGTTCCAGCTGCTCAGATCAGAGAGCGATTGAATAAGAGAAAAACGCCTTCCTTTGTCCCTGTGGTTATTTTAAGCAATCTTGACAAGGATAAAGCGCTAGCCATTGAGGAAAAAAGCCTGGGCATAGGGGGCTTAGTTGTTCAGGTTATCCCCAGGCGGAGTTATCCTTACAAAGACATTGCCGCTCATGTTATAGGATATATAGGTAAAGTCGGCCCAAAAGAAGTCGGGCAGAGGAAGAGATATGGTTATCATCCCCCGGGTTGGGTTGGCAGGGCCGGGGTGGAGAAATCTGCAGACGCTTATTTAATGGGAGAGGATGGTGGTCGCCAAATTGAAGTAAACCATTTAGGAAGGCAGGTAAGAAAATTAGGGATTAAATTACCCCGCCGGGGGAAGGATATCTACCTGACCCTTGATATTGAATTGCAGAAAGTTGCCTATCGATTATTAACAAGAGAGGGTTTGCGCGGAGTGATTATTGTGATGGAGCCGCATACAGGAGAGATCCTGACAATGGTGAGTTGTCCTTCGTTTGACCCTAATGATTTTGTAGAAGGGGATAGAAAAAGAATAAGAAGAATTTTGCATAGTCGGAGTTCTCCTTTGCTAAATCGGGCAATTGCTGGTTTATACCCCCCGGGTTCAACTTTTAAACCCTTAGTTGCTATTGCTGGTTTGGAGACAAAGAAGATTTCTCCAGATAGTTATCTTTACTGTTCGGGAAGACATCAGATAGGAAATAGATTCTTTTATTGCTGGAAGAGAAGCGGGCATCATTGGCTTAATGTTAAAGGAGGCTTGGCTTACTCTTGCAATGTTTTCTTTTACAAATTAGGAGAGAAATTAGGAGTAGATAATTTAAGCAAGTTTGCTTTGCTTTTTGGTCTGGGGAAAAAAACAGGGATTAATCTACCCGGCGAGAAGAGAGGGTTGGTTCCAACGAGAAGTTGGAAATATCTGACCAGGAGAGAAAGGTGGTATCAGGGAGAAACGGCTCTTTTTTCTATTGGCCAGGGATATATCTTGGTCACTCCTTTGCAGATGGCAAGGGCGGTTTCGGTAATTGCTAATGGAGGGTATTTGGTAAGGCCGAGGATAATAAAGCGGGTAACGGGAAGCGGGAAACGGGAAGCGGGGGAAGGCAACCCGTACCCCGTACCCCGCAAGTTAGACATTTCTTTGAAAAATATTAATATTGTTAGAGATGGAATGGTTAAAGCTGTTGAGGATAAAAATGGGACTGCCCATGGTCTTAAAATAGACAATCTAAATATCGCGGCTAAGACCGGCACAGCCCAGGTAGAAGGAAAGGAGGCAAATTCCTGGATTGTTGGTTTTTGTCCGGTGAGAGACCCGGAGATTGTCTTTGTTATCCTCATCGAAGAGGGAGGAACTTCAACACGCAGAGTGAGCATTGCTAAAGAACTAATTGAGAAGTGGAGGGAGATAAACTGCAGGCTACAGGCTTCAAATTAAACAGGTTTTCGTCTGTCGGTTTAGGTTTCGGTTGAGTATCGGTTTCGTCTTTGGGTTTCCTAATAGACGATGACGATTAACGATAGACGATATGTAACCGCAACCGAAACCTCTTGACGCAACCTTGTTGGAGATATGAACCTTAAACATTCTTTTCTACGCACATTAGATATCCCTTTAATAGTAGTTACTCTAATTATCTCGGTATTGGGGCTATTTTTTTTAAAGAGCGCTACTTACACTTATTCTACGGATTACTTAACCAAACAGACAATCTGGTTAATCTTGGGGATTTTGGTTTTAATCGCTGTTTTAAAAATAGGATACCTCCGCCTGGTAGAACTCTCTCCTATTTTGTATATTTTAGGTCTGTTTTTGTTTGTTTTAATTCTGCTCATAGGAGACCCTAAATTAGGCGCCCAGCGATGGTTGCAATTCAGATTTTTTACTTTTCAGCCCTCTGAGTTTTTTAAAGTTGTGCTTATTCTTCTCTTAAGCAGATATTTAGGATATTATCCTCGCTCTCTTTATTTAAAAAGGAATGAGTTAAAGAAGATATCAGTTTGTGGATGCCTGACTCTACTTCCAATACTCTTGATTTTAAAACAACCTGATTTAGGAACCGCCCTTGTTTTAGGTTTTATCTTTCTAATAATAATTTATGTTTGGGGGACAAGGATAAAATACATAATTTTTATCGCTGTTTGTGGGTTAGTTTCTCTTCCACTTTTCTGGCATCTTCTTAGAGGATATCAGAAGAGGCGCCTTTTGGTTTTTTTAAATCCCGACCTCGACCCTCTGGGGGCAGGCTACACGGTAATCCAATCTAAAATCGCCATTGGCTCAGGCGGTTTTCTGGGGAAAGGTTGGCTCGCAGGCACTCAAAGCCAGCTGAATTTCCTGCCCGAGCACCATACCGATTTTATCTTCAGTGTAATTGGCGAGGAATGGGGATTTTTAGGAGGGTTATTAGTAATTCTGCTCTATCTTTTTCTCATTTTGAGGGCTTTGCGTATCGCCCGTTTGAGTAAGAATAGAAATGGGAGATTAATCGCCGCAGGGATAGCCGGGCTACTCTTAATTCATATTATTATAAACATTGGGATGAATATCGGGATAATGCCGATAACCGGGCTCCCTCTGCTTCTGATAAGTTATGGCGGTTCTTCGCTGATTACGACCCTCTCCGCTATCGGGCTTCTGTTGAGCATAGATAGGGAGAATAGGTTATCCCATTGACCCTGTTAAATAATCCCGAATAAGTCGGGATTCCGCCTTTGGCGGATTTCACAGGGTTGACAAA
>JAGGUG010000015.1 GCA_021158625.1 Candidatus Omnitrophota bacterium
AAGAAAAGAATAGAACTTTAAAAATTGAAGAGACTATCTCTTTTTTAACACCCCTTGATTTTAGAAAAGTTATCTTCTTGGGGAAAGAACCAACAGAAGATATGGATTTTTTACCACTGGCAAGATTTTTAAAGAAAAGGTTTTTCAGTTTTAACATTTTACTTACCAATGGATACAGATTTGTAGAGGAGGAGGTAATTGATGAGGTTTGTGTAAGTATTAAGGCTATATCAAAAAAGTTATTTAAGAATTTTACAGGAAAAGATGACCCAGAAAGAGTCTTGATAAATTTTAAAAGATATGTAGACAAATCCAGAGTTAAAGTGCGGGCAGAAAGCATTTTTATTCCTGGTTATATTGAGAGTAAAGAGATAGAAAAGATTTCCCAATTTATTGCTAATATAAACCCAGAAATCCCTTATCGTATCGATGGATATATACCCTATTCAAGTAAGGATAAGTTCAGACCACCAACTAAAAATCAGATGGAAGAAGCTAAAAGAATAAGTGAGAGATATTTAAAAAATGTTTCCATTTTACACTCTAAGATGAAGGTAAGGTATAAAGTGGAGAGGGTATATTAAATGAAAAAGAGAATCTTATTTTTTGCTTGCTTTTTTCTACTTTCATATAATAGTGTTTTGGTTGAATGTGCTAATAAGGTTTATTCTCAAAGAGTTATTTCTTTAGGCCCTTCCTTAACAAAGGAGTTATATCTTTTAGGAGTAGAAGATAGACTTATTGGATGCACAATCTATGCGCCTGAATGTGCCAAAGATAAAGAGAAAGTTGGGACAGTTATTGATATAAATCTGGAAAGGATAATAAAACTTAAGCCAGATTTAGTACTGGCTACATCTCTGGTCAACCCCAAACAGGTAGAGAAGCTAAGAAAGTTAAAAATAAGAGTTGTTGTCTTCTCTCAGGCAAGAAGTTTTCAAGAATTATGTGACCAATTTTTGGAATTGGCAAAGCTTATAGGGAAGGAAGAAAGAGCAAGCCAGATAATTAAAGAGATGAAAGAAAAAGTAAAGAGTATAAGGGATAAAACAGAAGATTTAAAAAGGACAGAAGTATTTATTCAGATAGGAGCAAAGCCTTTATTTACTGCTGGAAAAAACTCTTTTGTGAATGATTTTATAGAATTTGCAGGAGGAATAAATATCGCTAAGGATGTAGAAGTTGGTATTTACTCTCGGGAGAAGGTTTTAGAGAAGAATCCTGATGTAATTATTATTGTGACCATGGGAATTAGAGGAGTAAAAGAGAAAGAAATCTGGCAAAGATATAAAAATATAAATGCAGTTAAAAATAAAAGGATATATATTATTGATTCTTATAAGATTTGCAGTCCCACACCAATAAGTTTCGTGGAGACATTAAAAGAATTGGTTAAGATTTTACATCCGGAGGCAAAAATTGAATAAGAAATTAATAAACTGGCTTAGCTGGTCGTTAATCCTAATATTGGTTGTATTTATTGTAATGTTTCTCTCATTATGTATCGGTTCTGTAAAAATTCCTTTAAGTCAAATTTTCCATCCTTCTGATAAGATAATTAAGGAAATTCTATTTAAAATTCGCCTGCCCCGCATTATTTTAGGTTTTGCAGTTGGAGGGGCACTGGCTATTGCGGGAGTTATCTTGCAGGGGCTATTTAGGAATCCTTTAGTTGAGCCGTATACTTTGGGGATTTCCGGGGGAGCAGGAGTTTTAGTTTGTTTAAATATTGTTTTGAAAGTTTATCAAAAATTTGGAGTAATAACTTTTCCAGTTTCAGGTTTTTTAGGCGCGGGATTAGTAATTATTTTGGTTTATATTTTAAGTGTCAAGAGAGGGATATTAAGAATTAGGGGGCTTTTATTGACCGGGGTTATGATAAGTTTCATTTCATCTTCCTTAATGATGCTTATTATGGCAATAACCAGAGCTGAAAATTTACATGGAATAATTTTCTGGATAATGGGTTCTCTGGAGGAGCCAGATACATTTCTTGTTAAAATAGCCCTTTTAATATCTATTCTGGGATTATTGATTTCATATTTTTTCTCTCTGGATTTGAATGCTTTTTCCTGTGGTGAAGAAGAGGCTCATCATCTGGGAGTAGATGTTGAAAAAACGAAAAAGATACTTTTTATTCTGGCATCTATTCTTACAGGTGTATGCGTATCGGTTGCGGGGATAATTGGATTTGTGGGACTTTTAGTTCCTCATCTTATGCGTATATTTACAGGAGAAGACCATAGAATATTGCTTTTAACTTCTTATTTATGTGGTGCAGGCTTTTTAATTTTCTCTGATACTCTGGCGAGAACAATTATTTCACCTTTAGAGCTTCCTGTGGGTGTAATTACAGGAGTTATAGGCGGAAGTTTATTTATTTATGTTCTAACTAAAAGAGGAAGATAATGCTTGAAATAAGAAACTTAACTTGTGGCTATGACAATTTTTTACTCAAAGATATTAGCTTTAAAGTAAATTCTTCTGAGCTGGTAGGGATAATTGGACCTAATGGTTCAGGTAAAACTACATTGATACGGGCAATAACTAAGTTGGTTAAGCCAATAAAGGGAAAAATAATTTATCAGGGGAAAAACATAACTAAATTAAATTTTAAAGAACTGGCAAGAGAAATTGCAGTTGTTTCTCAAGACGCTTATTTCTCCGATACAATAAAAGTTAAAGATTTTGTGCTTTTAGGAAGAATTCCTCATTTTAAAAAATTCCAGTTTTTAGAAACAAGTAGAGATTTAAAGATTGTGGAAGAAGCTATAAAGTTAACAGAGATAATAGAAATCAAAGACAGATTTTTAAAGCAAATTAGTGGAGGAGAGAAACAGCTTGTTTTAATTGCCCGGGCATTGTCTCAGGAGCCAAAATTACTTTTATTGGATGAGCCCACAACTCATTTAGATATAACGCATAAAATAAAAATATTAGATTTGATAAAGAGATTGAATAAAAAATATGACTTGACTGTTTTGATAGTTTTACATGATTTAAATTTAGCAAGTCAATATTGTGATAGGTTGATTCTGCTTAAGGAAGGAAAAATTTATAAAATGGGTACACCTTATGAGGTTTTAACTTATCAAACCATTGAAGAGGTTTACAAGACAGTGGTAATTGTGAAAGAGAATCCCGTTACTTCTAAACCTTATGTATTTTTGGTTTCAGAAGAAGAGAGAAAAAAGTATGATTAGACAGATTAAAAAAGATTACACAGATTGGGAATGTCAGAAATTATATATTAATCTTATATATTGTAATCTTATATAAGGAGGGAAGGATGAAAAAAGGACTAATTCAGGTTTATACTGGCGATGGTAAAGGTAAAACAACCGCAAGTATTGGTCTGGCTATAAGAGCAAAGGGGCAGGGATTTAGAGTTTGCATTATCTATTTTCATAAAGAACCTAAGAGATGGAAATATGGGGAGTATAGAGTTCTTAAAAGATTAAAGATAGATACATTTGGATTTGCTAAAAAACACCCTCATTTTTATAAGAATGTAAAAAAAGAAGAGATGAGAAAAGAATGTCTTAAAGCACTTGAGTTTATTAAGAAAATATTTGAGAAAGCAAAATATGACTTGCTTATTTTAGATGAGATACTTATCTCTTTCCGGGAGGAATACTTAAAAGAAGAAGAAATCTTAGAAATAATGGATTTAAAACCAAAAAATTTAGAATTGGTTTTAACAGGTAGATCCCTGACAAAGAATATAACTGATAAGGCAGATTATGTAAATGAAATAAGGAAAATAAAACATCCCTTTGATAAGGGGATAACAGGGAGGAGAGGAATAGAATATTAATTATGAAGAAAAGAACTTCGGTATATAAACAATATCTAAATGAAAGGAATAAAAAAATTTTTGGATTAAGGAAACAGGGCAAATCCTTAAAATGGCTGGCATATGAATTTAATTTAAGCCTCCGTCAGATAAGCAGGATATTAAGAGAAAAGTGACCATTTATGTCCTAAAATGTCTATTGACGAAAAGAAAATATGGGTATATATTAAATACAAAATTTTAGTTTGTCATTTGCTCTTTAAAGTATTTTAACCGGATAGGCAAAGGAAGTGATGGTGACCCGCCTTCGCCAGAGCAGAAACTTCATAGAAGTTAAGCTTCGGCGGACAGGAATTCCATCCGCTGTCCAGCAACGGTGATACCACAATTTTGTGGTTAAGCCCGGTCTATTGCCTGTTTTGGGAAGTACCTTCTGGGAAAGGGAAGTGAACCCTGTTAGAGGACCTCATTTTTACTCCATTAGAAATTTATTTCTAATGAGATAAACCTTCTCTAAGGGGGTAAATGGATGGAATGTTATTATTTATGCCGACCCAGGGGGTCGGCTTTTTTTGTTGGTAGACTAAAAAGGAGGTGCGGAAATGAAGAAGTTTATTTTAAGTCTCGCTATATTTTTTATTCCTTTGGTAGCTTTTGCTCAAGAAATTCCTACTTACCAACTCGGTAAGATTGTGGTTACAGCGACAAAAACAGAGCAGTATCAGGCGGAGGTTGGAAGTTCAACTACGGTAATTACGACAAAGGATATAGAAAAAACAGGTAAAAGAACAGTTGGGGAGATTTTGCAGGATGTTTTAGGTATATCTGTTGTTAGAAATAGCGCATTTGGCGGCTTGACTTCGGTTTACCTTCGGGGTTCAAAACCAGGCCATACCCTGGTTTTAATTGATGGAGTTGAAGTAAATGACCCAATGGCAACTGATAGGTCATTTAACTTTGCTCATTTAACTACAGATAATATCGAACGCATTGAAATAGTGCGTGGCCCACAGTCTACTCTTTATGGCTCTGATGCCATAGGAGGCGTAATCAATATTATTACTAAGAAAGGTAAAGGCAAGCCGAAATTCAGCATTTCTTCAGAAGCAGGTTCACATAAAACATTTAAAGAATTTATTGGTTTAACTGGCGAGGCAGAAAACTTAAGTTATTCTGTATCTGCTTCACGTTTGGATTCCGAAGGTATTTCTAAAGCAGCGGATGGTTCTGAAAAGGATGGGTATGAAAATGCCACCCTTTCATCAAAAATAGATTGGAAGATTTTTGATAATAGCCAGCTAAGCTTTGTTGCACGTTTTACAGATAGCCAGACCGATCTTGATGATGGCGGTTATGAGGACGATCCTAATTATACTGCCTGGTGGAGAAATTTTGTCAGCAAAGTTTCTTTTAATCAGGCAATAAATCCCTGGTGGGGCCATAATCTTTCTTTTTCTTATAATGATGTTCGCCGGAAATATCGGGATGAAAAAGATAGTGTTGACACCACAGAGGATAGATGGTCCTGGTATAAAGGCAATGATAAAAAATTTGAGTGGCAGAATAACTTTTATCCTGTTGGCTGGGATACATTCACTTTAGGCTTTGAGTACGAAGAAGAAAGAGGTTCTTCTTATTATCGCTCAGGGTCATATATAAGTAAGTTTGATAGAAAAACAGTAGATAATAAAAGTTACTATTTCCAGAATCAGCTTAATCTTTGGGAAAATCTCTTCATAACCGGTGGCTCAAGGATAGACGACCATGAACTTTTTGGCACAGAAACTACCTATAAAGTATCTACTGCTTATATCATTTCCCAAACAGGGACTCGCCTTAAAGCTAATTGGGGAACTGGATTTAAGGCACCATCCCTCTATCAACTCTATTCAAGTTATGGAAATCCCAATCTAAATCCTGATGAGAGTAAAAGTTATGACTTCGGATTTGAACAGAATTTCTTTGACGGCAAGGTATCTTTCGACCTTGCCTATTTTCACAATGACTTCAAAAATATGGTTGATTGGGATTCAGCCACTTGGAAATATAAAAATATTGGTAGAGCAGAAACAAAAGGCTTTGAGGCTGGAGCTAAATTTCTGCCTGTTCAAGATATAACCATACAGACTAATTTTACCTATATGGATACCAAGGATAAGGAAACAGGTCTTGAGTTACTAAGACGGCCCAAGAGGCAGGTTAACCTCAGTATAAATTGGCGATTCCTGGAGAAGGGTAATCTTAATTTGGGGATAACCTATGTAGGTAGCCGCAAAGATATGGATTATACAAGTTATCCCTATAAGCGTATTACCAAAAAAGATTATACCGATGTTGATCTATCTTGTTTATACAATTTAACAGAAAATCTTCAAATCTTTGGCCGGATTGAAAATCTCTTTGATAAAAAATATCAGGAGGTTCACGGATACGCCACTCCAGGCAGGTCTTTCTATGGTGGGGCTAAAGCAACTTTTTAACTGTTATGTTTATGGATAAAGCAATGAGGGTTAGCTTCCTTTTGTCTTTGGCCGGGCATCTGCTACTTTTAAAGATGCCTTTTGGGGTGAAGTCAAATTCTCAGATAACAGAAGAAAAGTTTGAGGATGTAGAGAAAATTTATATAAAGATAGTAAAACCCTCTCTTTTGCCTAAGATAGATATAATGGGGCAAAAGAAGAGATTGCCAGATAGCAAATTGCCCGCTTGCCAGGCCCCTGCCTACTCACCGAATAAAAAAACAGGGGGCAGACAAATAGCAAATTACAAATCAAAAGAGAGAATTAACGATAAGCAAGTAGTGATGAACGATACGCAAGTGATTGATTCAAGCCGAGAAGCAATGCTTCGCTATCAAGATATGGTAAAGCAAAGAATTGAAGAAGTAAGAAGATACCCATTTTGGGCGAAGAAACAAGGGATAGAAGGAATAGTTTATATAAACTTTACTATTTTATCAAATGGACTGAGCAGGGATATTAAGATAATTCGTTCCTCTAACTCTAAAATTCTTGATGAAGAAGCAATTGCCACTATAAAAAAAGCCAATCCCTTCCCACCAATCCCCAAGGAAATAAACACCTCTCTAGTTCAAATGGGAGTTTCTATTGTATTTAGCCTAAAATAATAAAATTCTTGACTTTTTCCCATTTGTCCTGTATTTTAATTTTAATTAGTAGTTTAATTATGTAACTCCAAGGAGAAATAATCTCTCTTTTTAGTTGTTTGATTAAATGGGCTATCTGGTATACGAGCAGAAAGGCGGAGAACCAATAAAACTTTTATTTTCTGATAAACCACTTTGATTAATATAATTCTCTGGTTAGGATTTGTTTTGGTAAGTTTGTATTAGAATAAGAGGGGTAAAATGCAGGACATTGAAAAACTGCGCAATTTGATTCGTGAACACGATTATAAGTACTATGTAGAGAACAAACCGGAGATATCTGACTATGAATACGACCTGTTAATGCAAAAGTTGATAAAATTAGAAAAAGAAAATCCTTCTTTGATTACCCCTGATTCTCCCACGCAGAGGGTTGCTGGCCAGCCGATAAAGGAGTTTGCCACTGTTAGACATAGAACACCGATGCTGAGTATAGAAAATACCTATTCCCCCAAGGAATTAAGAGAGTTTGATGAGCGCATCCGCAAGAATTTGCCCGGTGAGAGAATAGAGTATGTAGTAGAACTCAAGATTGATGGGGTTTCGGTTTCTCTGTTATATGAGAACGGCGTTTTAAAACAGGGTTCAACCCGCGGGGATGGGCTCTATGGCGATGATATTACCCTGAATCTAAAGACAATTAAGGCAATTCCTCTGCGACTGCGGGGCGATTTTCCTCCTCTAATAGAATTAAGGGGAGAGGTCTATTTAGACCATCAAAATTTTTCCCGTTTGAATGAGGAGAAGAAGAAAAACAGCGAGGAGACCTTTGCTAATCCGCGCAATGCCGCCGCCGGCTCATTAAAACTGCTTGACCCTCAAATTGTGGCTAAACGGAAGTTGAGTATCTGGATGCACAGTTTGGGGTATTTAGAAAGAGAAGGCAAATTCCCCGAGACGCAATATGCTTTTTTAGAGAGATTAAGTAAGATGGGCCTGCGGGTGAATCCCCATTTCAAACTCTGCTGCTCTATTGAAGAGGTTCTAAACTACTGCAACTATTGGGAGAAGAAAAAGAAGGAACTGAATTATGACATTGATGGAATGGTAATAAAGGTGAATTCTTTTGCTCAACAAAAGGCTTTGGGGGCAACCACTCGTTCTCCGCGCTGGGTAATTGCCTATAAGTTTTCCCCTGAACAGGCAGTAACGCAAATAAAGGAGATTAGAAATCAGGTAGGTCGCACTGGCGTAATAACACCGGTGGCTATCTTAGAACCAATTCCCTTAGCCGGTTCAAGAATAACTCGAGCAACTCTGCATAATTATGATTATATCAGAAAAAAGGATATTAATGTCGGTGATAAGGTAAAGGTTGAAAAGGCGGGGGAGATTATTCCTGAGGTGGTTGAGGTGGTGAGCAGAAAAAAAGGAAGAAAAAAATTTTCTCCGCCGCAAGTTTGTCCGGCGTGCAAGTCAAAATTGATAAAATTAGAAGACGAGGTCGCCCTGCGTTGCAACAATGCCGCCTGTCCGGCGCAACTGAAGATGCGTATTAGACACTTTGCCGCCCGCAGAGCGATGGATATTGAAGGATTGGGAGAGGCGCTCATCAATCAATTAGTAGATAAAGGACTATTGAACGACTATGCTGATATTTACGAATTGAGTAAGGAGGAATTAGAAGATTTAGAAAGGATGGGAAAGAAGTCCGCCCAGAATCTCTTGGATGCGATTGAAGACAGCAAAAACCAAGAATTTGCGAGATTAATTTATGCCCTGGGGATTAGACATATCGGAGAGCACTCGGCCGAGATTTTAGCCGAGAGATATAGCAGTTTCGAGGAGTTGGAAAGAGCAACCATAGAGGAATTAACGACCATCTTTGAAATTGGCGAGATTGGCGCCCAGAGCGTCTATAATTTTTTTCACAACGAACACAACTTAAAAATTTTGAGAAAGTTAGAAAGAGCAGGGGTGATAGAAAAACAGGAGGCAAAGGGCAAAGGGCAAAGGGCAAAGAGCAAGCAAAAAGTAGAAATAAAAATACTTGAAGGAAAAAAATTTGTATTTACAGGAACTCTGGAAAGATATACTCGCTTTGAAGCCGAGAATTTAGTAAAGAAATTGGGCGGTTCTGTTTCTTCTTCTATAAGCAAAAATACCGACTATTTAGTTGTAGGCAGAGACCCCGGCTCAAAATATACAAAGGCAAAGGAATTGAATGTTAAGATTTTAACCGAGAGAGAATTTAAGGAGATGATAAGATGAAAGATAGGCTACAGGCTACAGGTTATACCCTAACGGGCACAGGCAGGTTACAAGTTCAAGGAATAAAGATTGCAGCTGCTTTCTTTTTTCTCATTAATCTCATTGGCTGCCAAATTTTACCCAAAAAAGCCGAATTTAAGAAAGAGCCGGAGATTGAAACTTTACAGGAAGAAATTTCTCCTTTCAGCCAATATCAAGCGGCTTATGTCTATTGGAAATCCTGGCACAAAGAACTGATTGAAAGATTGGGAGTAAATAGCTTGAAAGACAAACAGTGCTTTAGAGAGACAATAGAGAACTTAGAAAGGATGAGCAGTTTTTTAAAGAAGGAGCAAAAAGAAAAACTGGATGCTTATATCTCTTCTTTATCAGAAATAAAAGAGAAGATGGAGAAGAAAACGCAGAGTCCTTCAAAGATATATAATTTTAAAAAGGAGTTAGAAAGGATAGAAAGAGAGATTGAACGGGAATTTGCTCCCCAGAAGGTGTTCAAAAAAACTATTGCTTATTGAGCAAATCTGTGTTATGATATTTCGTATTAGTGCTAAAAATCGCACTTTGGAGAAATAAAATGCAGTATATCGAATTAAAAGAATCCTTAAAAGAATTTACCATTTTTTCTCTTGCTGATATTGAAAGAATCGATAGTAATTTCTACAGGAGAAGATTAAACGAATGGCAGGATAAGGGCTATATTAAGAAGATCATTAAAGGTTATTACATCTTCTCTGATTTAGAACTTAGCGAGAATATTCTTTTTGAGATTGCTAATAGAATATATAGCCCGTCATATATCTCCTTTGAAATGGCTTTATCTTATTACCATTTAATCCCTGAGAGCGTATATGGTATAACCTCTGCTTCAACTCGGCGAACTTATAAATTTAAAACACCGATAGCGGAATTTAGTTATAGAACGATAAAACACAATCTTTTCTTTGGCTACAATCTTATTAACTATGGTCATAAATGTTTTAAGATAGCCAGTATAGAAAAGGCAATTTTGGATTATTTCTATATTAACCCGGATATAAAGGAAGATAGTGATTTTGCCGGCATACGCATAAATAAGGATATATTTCTTAAGCAGGTTAATAAGAAAAAACTATATAAGTTTCTTGAAAAGTTTGCTCAAAAGACATTGACAAAAAGGATAAAATGCTTTTTGGAGTATATAAAGAGGCCCCTGAAAAACACCTCAGAGACCTCTATTTAATCTGTGTAATCTGTTTTAATCTTTTAATCAGAGATTTCTGGACTTTTTCAGAAATCTCATAAAGAATGCTTGATATAACACAGATAGAATCTTTTTATCCAGGATATTTGCGAGGGTTTAAGAGAAATCTTTTACGCGAATATCTACAATATAAGATTTTAGAAATCATTTTTGATTCAAAATTTGCTGATAAGTTATCTTTTATGGGAGGAACGGCTACTCGCATTATCCATTCCAACAATAGATTCTCAGAGGATTTAGATTTTGATAATTTAGGTTTAAAAGAAAAGGACTTTGAGCATTTAGCAAAATTGATACAGAGGAAACTGAAATTGGAAGGTTACGCAACAGAGGTGAGGAATGTTTTTAAGGGCGCGTATCGCTGTTATATAAGGATTGCCGATGTGCTTTTCGAAAATGGGCTATCTAATCACAAACAAGAAAAGTTATTAATTCAACTTGATACTGAACCACAAGGATTTGAATATCAGCCGGAGAAGGTTATCGTAAATAAATTTGATGTGTTTTTGCGGATAAATGTTGTGCCGGTTGATATATTGTTGTCTCAAAAAATATATGCTATTTTTAGACGCAAGCGAGCAATGGGTAGAGATTTTTACGATGCCGTTTTTCTTTTTGGCAAGACAGCTCCCAATTTCGATTATCTAAAGTTTAAATTAAAAATTAGAGACAGGGCTGATTTGAAAAACAGGCTTTTGTTGAAATGCAAGGATTTAGATTTCAAACATTTAGCCAGGGATACAGAGTCATTTTTATTTGTTCC
>JAGGUG010000081.1 GCA_021158625.1 Candidatus Omnitrophota bacterium
CAACGAAACAAAGTGCAGTTGAAATAATAGTAGTGGATAACAATTCAACTGATCGTACAAAAGAAATTGTTGAAGAATTTAAGAAAAGGTTTACCCCGTTGAATGTGCAACTATTCAACCGGGGTCCTGAGCGCTCAGCCCAGAGGAATTTTGGAGTAGGGCAAGTAAGAAGATGGATATAAAAGCGCTAATTAAACAAGGTGAGTCTGAAATTTCGGAATTTAAAGAAAAATTTGATAATGAGACCATAGAAACTGTGGTTGCATTCGCAAATGCTAAAGGAGGAATAATCTTAATTGGGGTCTCTGACAATGGTGAAGTTAGAGGAATAAAGATAGGAAAAGACACTGTAGAGAGAATTACTAATAAAATACTCCAAACTATAGATCCAAAGATATATCCAAAAATTTCCGTGAGAAAAATTAAAAACAAGAAAATTGTTATCGTAGAAGTGGAGGAAAGTAAGAACAAACCTTATTTTGTCTTTGGAAGAGCATTCAAAAGAATAGGGAAATCTTCTGTAAAAATGAGTAAAGGGGAGATAGAAAAGTTGATTTTGGAAAGGAAGAAGATTTATTGGGATGAACAAATTTGTAAGGGAGCGAGCTTAAAAGATATTGATGAGAAAAAAGTGAAATGGTTTTTGAGAAAAGCAAAATACGAAAGGAACTTTGATATTGAGACGGAAACTCCAGTTAAAGAAGTTTTGGGAAGATTGGAATTAATGAAAAATGTAAAATTGACAAATGCAGCTATTTTATTGTTTGGTAAAAACCCACAAAAATTCTTTTATCAGGCAGAAACGAGATGTGCGAGATTCAAGGGAACAGAACCGATTAAATTTACCGATATGAAAGTTTTTCAAGGAACTATTCTCGAACAAGTAGAAAAAGCATTGAACTTTGTTTTGGATCATATTCCAATGAGAGTTGAGATTAAGGGAAAACCTGAAAGAGAGGAAAAGTACGAATATCCTCCATATGCTATAAGGGAGGCTGTAGTTAACGCAATTTGCCATCGCAATTACTCTGTTGCTTCAAATGTTCAAGTGAGAATTTTTGATGATAGGATTGAAGTTTGGGGAGTAGGCCCTTTGCCTGAGCCACTAACACCAGAAGATTTAAAGAAAAGACACAAATCAATTTTAAGGAATCCTTTAATTGGAAAGTGTTTCTTTTTGATTAAATTTATAGAACAATGGGGAACAGGAACTAACAGGATGATTGAAGCTTGCTTAAAACACGGCTTGCCAGAGCCAAAATTTGAAGAAGCTGCAGGAAGCCTGGTTGTAACATTCAGAAAGTATAGAACTTCAGACGAAGAATTAGAGAAACTCAACGAAAGGCAGAGAAAAGCCGTAGAATTCCTAAAAGAACACGGAAGGATAACTCTAAGTGAATATAGAAATCTTAACCCGAATGCGACAGAAAAAACAGCTTACAGAGATTTGAAAAGAATGGAAAAATTAGGCATGATAAAAGGTATAGGAAAAAAGAAGGGAAGGTACTATGTATTGGTTTAGACTTATCGGACATTTATCGGACATTTATCGGACATTTAGTTATGAAGTTAGATATGTATACATACAGCACGTAAGGAGGCAGGTGAAACACAATTAATGGTTTTGTGAAGTATGTTTTGAAAAAAGAGAGGGCGAGAAGAAAAAGGGGAAATAGGTGATTAGGAGATTCGGGACAAAGTGTTCCCAATATTCTACTATCCCAATATCCAGTTCCCAGTTACCCAATAATCCAATATCCCAAACCATGGACGTCTCCGTAATCATCACCGCAGGCCAGGAACACAACATCGCCAATAATGAAAAATAAATCTGACCCCATTTACCATTTATTAGGGTAACAGTAGTGCAATGTAAAATGGAGGTGCATAAATGACTAAGAATTTTCAAGCATATCTTAAATTGAAAAAGGCTGGATTAGAGGATAAATATGTGGTTATTGTGAAGGGAAGGGTTGTCGGTAAAGGTAGAGATATTGAAAGGATACTTTCTATCGCAAAAAGAAGATATCCACAAGAAACGCCTTTAGTAGCCAAGATTCCTAGCGAGGAGGTGCTAATCTTATGGTAAGATATCGATTTCAGAAAGAAAACTCAAGTTTAGGTATAATATCTAGACCAGTAGCCGATATAAAATTAGAAGTAAATGGTAATATTGTAGAGGTGCCGATGTATATAGATTCTGGAGCAGATGTATCAATGATACCATTAAGATTAGGCAAGGCGCTAGGTTTTAAACAGATACCCTCTGACGTTATTTACGAAGCAAGAGGCATTTCGGGCGGCGTGCCTTATATTCTAAAAGAAGCTATCTTTATTTTAAATAATCATAGGTATAAGGCAAAGATTGCTTGGGCACTGATTGAGGAGATTCCACTTCTTTTAGGAAGATTAGATATATTCAGCAGATTTAGAATAATCTTTAATGAAAAACAGGGTTATATCGATTTTGAGGAGATATGATTCCAGAGATTTAAAACGCAGATTCCAGAGATTGAAAAAAAGAGATCCACTTACTGAGCGAATAATTGCCTCCTGTTTCAAGGTTCATTCTGAGCTAGGTCCAGGTTGTAATGAGAAAATATACCATAATGCACTTAAACTTACTTTAAAGGACGCAGATTTAGAATGCCAGACGGAAAAAAATAAATCTGACACCATTTACCTTGCGTATCAAGCAAAGACGACAGACGAAACCCAAAGGCGAAACCGATACCTGACCGAAACCCAAACCGATGGACGATAAACAAGTCTCCGTAATCATCACCGGAAACCAAGAACACAACATCGCCAATAATGAAAAATAAATCCGACCCCATTTACATGCGCTCTGCGCTATGCTCTATGCCCTTTGCCCTATGCCCATAGTATCAGTAATCATAACCACTAAGAATGAAGAAAAGAACATCGAGAACTGCCTAAAATCAATCAGAAACCAGA
>JAGGUG010000035.1 GCA_021158625.1 Candidatus Omnitrophota bacterium
AAACCCTGTCTCTTTGCCCATCTCGGATATTTCTTGCACTGCTCAATCCTTTGCTTCACCCGGTCCTGATAGCGAAGCAATGCTTTATTGTCCTTAACTATGGAGGGTAGCCCTCCATAGTTTTCCTTTTCTATTTTCTTTTTTTCTCTGGGTTCTGTGAATTTTGCTTTTTGTGGCTTTTGTCTTGTGGCTTGCAATATGCCTGCCCCGTAGGCTTGCCTGCCCCGTAGGCTTGTCCTTCGGGGTCCTTCGGGGTGGCTTGCAGCTTGTGGCCTTCCAACCTTCTTTCTCTTGAATTGAGGTTTTTTACTTACTTTTGGAACTCTCTTTGTAATAAACTTCTCTTTCTTTTTCTCCCTTATCTCTTGTTTTCTCGCCTTTGTTTCTTTTGTTTTCTGCTCTGTGGTTTGTGGCGTGTGGCGTGCAGCCTGTAGCGTGCGGCGTTTTTTTTCTATTTCAACCTCAACCAACACATCTTTCCATTCTTTTAGCTGAGGGGGAATAAAATCAAATCTTGGTATAAGCAAAAATAAACAATGCCCAAACAGAGAAATCAACAATGCAAATATTAGAGGTCTCTTGCTCATTATTCATTTTTATTTTTGTCTTTTGTTAACTGTTCTGGTAGAAATCACCAATCCCTCTGCCTTTGCCTGTTTGGCAATATCCATTACCTCAACTGCCAGTCCAAGATTAATCTTTTCATCGGCCTTTAAAATTACATTTTTCTTTTTGCTAACCTCTACCTTCTTCCTTAAGGCATCTTTTAACTCGGCAATCTTGATTTCCTGATTATCAAGAAAAATTTTATTCTCTTCACTAATAAATATGACAATATCCTCTTCCTTCTGAGGTTCAGCCGCCTGAGCTTTAGGAAGAACTATCTTTATCCCTGGCTGAATTATGAAATTTGCCGTGAGCATAAAAAAGATAATCAGTAAGAACACAATATCAATCAAAGGCGCAATTTCCAGATGCATACTTATTCTTTTTCTTTTATCAAATTCCATATTCTAATGAAACAATCAAGTCAGACTTAAATGTTTCACTATCTATCCACTGCTATCTACTATCCAGTCGCTCAAGGATTGAACAGCATCCTTCATCTGAGCCGAGAAATCATCTATCTTCCCTTCGAAATAGTGATAGGCAACCATCGCCGGAATAGCCACGCAGAGACCAGCGGCAGTAGTAAGGAGTGCCTCCCATATCCCCCCGGCCAAAACCGCCGCATCTACACTTCCTCCCAATTCTTGTATCTTCATAAAAGCCTTGATCATCCCGGTAACTGTCCCCAGCAGACCTAACAGAGGGGAAATATGAGCAATAATACCCAAGGTGCGCAAATTCTTCCCTAATTTTCTCAACTCTCTTGAACCGGCGCGGGCAAGAATTCTTTCTTTTACTTGCTCCGTAATTACTTCGTTGCCTTCTAAGGCCCGTTTATGAATGTGAATACCGATAGCAAAGATATGGGCTATTGGTCCGGGCGAATTCTCGGCGAACTTCTCTGCTTCCAATAATCTGCCTTCGGATAACAACTTTTTTATTCGCGCCCCAAAATTGGGCAGATGAAGTTTTGCTCGCTGAAAGTGGTATAATCGTTCTAAGATAATAGCAAGGGCTATTATGGAGCAGAGAAAAATAGCCCACATCAGAATTCCGCCTTTTGCAAAAAATGTAAACATAAGATTACCTCGCTAGGCTCGCCTTAAAAAACCATCCTTACCTTCCCGATGTATGTCCTTCCCGGAGAGGCAAGCCAATCGGCATCGTCGTGCCAACTCTCATTAAAGAGGTCATTGATTTCTAAGGCTACTTCTATAAACTCCCTTATCTTTTTAGAAATTAGTAAATCGGCGGTCAGGTATTCCTCTAACTTTTTGGTGTTCTCCAAGTCATCATAGCGCGAGCCAACATATCTACACCTTAAACTAAAGGTCAAACTCTCAGGAGCATAGGTCAAACCAAAATTTGTCCGATGCTCAGGTTGGTCGCTCAAGCGTTTGCCTTCATAGGTTCCTTTCTTAGCCGCACACGGAGGATTGCTGTATTTATCAATCTCAGTATAGAGATAATTATAATTAGCAAACAATGTTAAATCGTCAAAGAGATTATATTCACCTTCAATTTCCAAGCCCGCGGTTCTTACCTCATCTATATTTGACCACTTATTTGTATTCTTGGTAAGATAACTCTTGTCCATCCAATCGTGGATGTCGTTGTAAAAACCAGTCAGACGCAGAACAAGATTCTCGCCAATCCTCTGGTCAAGACCCAATTCATAACCAATAACATACTCGGGTTTTAAATCCGGATTCCCTTCGTTTATCTTTCCGGGCGGGCACTCGGTAGTGCCATAGAGAGAATAGAGATAGGGCATATGAAACGCCCTTCCTACCGAAGCCCGTAAGGTAGTTGAATCCGAAAGGTGATAGACCGCTCCTAATTTAGGATTGAACGCCCCGCTCGTCTTTGCTGAGTAACTATCTTCTGTTATTACATACTTTTTCTGCTTTGGATTCCACTGTTTTTTATGATGATAGCCGCCATAGGTCCTATACCAATCAGCCCGTCCACTCAGATTAAGCGACAATTCTCCGGGACCAACTTCACCAAGATTAATCTCATCTTCAAAGAATAGAGAAGCGTTGTGCTGTCGGCCAACTGCTTTCTCCTCGCCCTTCTTTGCCGGCGGACCAAAGGTATTCAGTTTATCCTCCATCTCCGCCCAGCGGTAATCTAAGCCGGTGGTAAGAACCTGATTCTCACTCAAGGGAAAACTAAAGGTCAAATTCCCCCCGGTATCCTTACCCGGTTTATAGCGAATTTGGGCTAATTCCTCAAAGGGCTGGCTCGCCGAGGGCCAGAGAGCATTATCAAGATAATGAACAATCTTTTCATTCAGATAAAAGAGATTAGCCGAGACATCCAGATCCAATCCTTTATTCCTGTATCCCAGGATTGTTCTATTTCTTTCAACATCAGTATGAAAAAATTTTCTCCCTTGCCCAATATCATCCTTCCAAAAAGAATGACTGAGCGAAAAAGAAGAAAAAGGGTCAAGCTTATAGACCAATTTCGCAAATGTGTTGTCAGCAGTGCGGTAGTTAGGGATTGCCGCCTTGCGCATCTTTGTCACCGCCGCAATCTCCCCGGCTCTTTCCTTATGCATTCCATCAAAGGCGACAAAGCCATCTGTTTTTAGATGACCATAACTCAAAACATAACCAAGGTCTTCACCGAGGGGACCGCTCAGGGTTGTACTGCTCTTATAGGTATTGTGCGTGCCATAACTATTATCTATAGTGACCTTTGTCTCCTCTGTGGGCTCTTTGGTAAAGATATTGACTACGCCCCCCATTGCCCCTGAGCCATAGAGAGAGGAACTTGCTCCGCGCACCACCTCTATTTTCTCCACTGTCCCAATAGGGACTTCATTAAACAAAGTTCCTCCGCAAACAGCCCGATTTATCGGCACTCCGTCGCGCATAAGCACAACTGCCCGCGGTTGAGAAAATCCGCGGATGTAGATAAAACTGGAGAGGCTGGAGAGCCCGC
>JAGGUG010000029.1 GCA_021158625.1 Candidatus Omnitrophota bacterium
ATTGAAAAAGCCGAGAGAGAAAGAACTAAGGCAGAGGAGAAATTTAAACAGGCAGAGGAGAATTTGAAAAAGACACAAAAACAGGTATTGGAGTGGAAGGATTTTGCCCAGAAGGAGATAGAAGAAAATAGAAAAGCCTTTTTGCAGAAGGCAAAGGAGGAAAAGGAGCAGATTCTGGCTCAGGCAAAAGAGGAGTTTGCGAGAGAAATAGTGAAGGCCCGCAGAGAGTTAAAGAAGGAGGTCGCTACTATTTCTTTGGCTATTGCCGAGAAGATACTGAGAAGAGAGATTAACGAAAAGGATAAAGCAAAACTAATTAGAGATGGAATAGAAAAGCTTAAAATGTCCAATTGCTCTAATTGATCTAATATCTAATTGCAACATCAACGAATTCACTAATCTATACGAATATACGAATGTTTTTATTCGTAAATAGATTCGCAATTCGTAGATTATAAAACATTATTCGTAAACATTAAGTTAATTAGTCATTAGACATTTATGGTATTCTTTCTACTTACTACTTTTAGCCTAAATGGATACCCGCATTTCTAAAAGATACGCCCTCGCTCTGTTTCTTTTAGCCAGAGAAAGAAAGCTCGTGGAAGAAATAGAGAAGGATTTGGCTTTTGTCAACCGTATTTTTGAGGTTCACCCTCTTTTAAGAAACATACTTTTGCATCCCGGGATTGAGAAGGATAAAAAGCAGAGAATTCTCACAGAGGTTTTTTGTTCCATAAGCAAAGAAAGTATAAATTTTTTGAAGCGATTAGTGGAAAAAAATAGGATGGAGAATTTGGGAGAAATTTTTGAGAGATATAAATTTCTTCGCCGAGAATTTTATAATACTGTTGAGATAGTTGTCTCTTCGGCTTTTCCTTTATCCCCCTCAGAGAGAGAAACGCTCGTTAAGGTAATGGAGGGAATTACCAATAAGAAAATAGAGATAAAAGAAAAGCTTGATGATGAATTAATTGGCGGGATAAGGATTGAATATCTCGGCAGGGTTTATGATTGGACAGTTAAATCGAGATTAGAAAGGATAGGCCTCCGTCTGGCGGATGCTTGATTACCCAGATTAGAAACAGAATTACAGCGATTGTTGGTTATAACGAAGTTATAGCAGGGGCGCGCTATGGAAATAAAAACTGAGGAAATAACCAAGATAATCAAGAGCAGTATCGAGGATTTTGAGGATAAATTAGAACTTAAAGAAAAAGGGATAGTAGTAGAAGTTGGTGACGGGGTAGCCCGGATTTATGGTTTAAGGGATGTAATGGCAAATGAATTGCTCGTTTTCTCCTCTCGCTCTGGTGAGAAAGTAGAGGGAATGGCTTTGAATTTAGATGAGGAGAGCATTGGAGCCATTCTTTTTGCTTCTGATAGATTGATAAAGGAGGGAGATGAGGTTTTTTCTACCGGGGGAGTAGTTAAATTCCCCGTAGGCAGAGAACTTCTTGGAAGGGTGGTTAACTCCCTGGGTAGGCCCTTAGATGGTGAGGCGGCAATTAGAGTCAAAGATTACCGCCCGATTGAAAATGAGGCATTGGGGGTAGTGGAAAGAGAACCGGTAAACCAACCTTTGCAAACCGGGATTAAAGCGATTGATTCAATGATTCCTATCGGCAGAGGCCAGAGAGAATTGATTATTGGCGACCGTCAAACCGGCAAAACCGCTTTAGCAATCGATACTATTTTGAATCAAAAAGACAAGGATGTTCTTTGCATCTATGTAGCCATTGGGCAGAAGGAATCCAATATCGCCCGTATTTTTCATCGTCTAAAAAGAGAAGGGGCAATGGCTTATACAACCATAATCTCGGCCCCGGCGCATCAGCCCGCTCCTTTGCAATATATTGCTCCTTATAGTGGTTGTGCTCTGGGGGAGTATTTCCGTGACCAGGGAAAAGATGCTCTGATTATCTATGATGACCTTTCTAAACACGCCCAGAGTTATCGTCAGATTTCTCTCTTATTGCGTCGCCCAGCCGGACGCGAAGCTTATCCCGGGGATATCTTCTATACCCATTCGCGTTTGTTAGAGCGAGCGGCAAAGGCAAACAAAGAAGCCGGAGGGGGGTCGCTGACTGCTCTCCCGATTATCGAAACTCAGGCTGGCGATATCTCCACTTATATCCCCACCAATCTTATTTCTATTACCGATGGTCAGATTTATTTAGAAAGCGGACTTTTCTATCAGGGGGTGAAGCCAGCGATAAATGTAGGACTAAGTGTCTCTAGGGTAGGCGGGAACGCCCAGATTAAGGCAATGAAAGAGGTGGCTGGAAAACTGCGTTTGGAGCTTGCCCAGTATCGGGAGATGGAAAGCTTTACCAAATTGGGGAGTGAGTTAGACAAAACCACCGAGGCGCAATTACAGCGAGGTAGCCGTTTAGTAGAGCTCCTTAAGCAGAAGCAGTATTCGCCAATGGATGTGGCTGATGAGATACTGATTATATTTTGTGGCATCCGCGGTTTTTTGGATGATATTCCACTGGCAGACATTAGCCGGTTTGAATCGGAGATCCTTAGCTTCTTTCACAGGGAGCACCCTCAGATTCTAAAAACAATTAAGAAAAAAAAGGAGTTGAGCAAGGACCTGGAGCTAGCTCTAAAAAAGGCAATTGAGGAGTTTAAAGGAAAATTTGTGAAGAGCGATGAGTAAGCTAAGAGAGATAAAAGCAAGAATCAGAGGCATAAGAGAGATTGAGGGGATTACCAATGCAATGAAGTTGGTGGCTGTGGTGCGGCTGAAGAGAATAGAAAGGAGAACTCTGGAGGGACGCAGTTATACAGAGAAGCTCAGAGATTTGTTAGTCAGGGTGCAGGGAGATAAGTTTAGTATTAGCAAGAGCCGTTCCAATAATACTGCAGGGTTTACCCCGTTAAATAATTTCGCTGAAAGCGAAACTCCCGTTTCACGGGATTTAACGGGGTTAATTATTATTACCTCCCAAAGCGGCTTATGCGGCAGTTTCAATACGAGAATTATTCAAAGGAGTGAGCATTTTTTGGAATCTCGTTCCTCTCAGCTGATTGTCCTTGGCAAAAAGGGAATCCATTATTTTAAGCGTAAAGGATATCAGATAATCAAGGAGTATCCTCAGCCTTCGCGAGAAGATTTAGAGAGAGTTTCTCAAGAGATAACCCGGGATGTCCTCTCTTTTTATTCAGAGAATAAATGGAGAGAGGTTTATCTAATTTATTACAAATTAAAACCCGGACTTTTGGATGCCGTTGTTTTAGTCAGATTATTGCCCTTAGAGGATAATTTGGAACAAAAAGGCACTCCTAAGGAGGAATTTCTATTCGAACCTGCTCGAGAAGAAATTATTGACGACCTGCTTCCGGAGTGTATCTCAACGCAGATCCGACAGGCGTTATTAGAATCAAGGTGCGCTGAGGAGCTGGAGCGAATAAAGGCGATGGAATATGCGGCAGATAATGCCGATAAACTCGTGGAGGAATTAACCCAGCAATTTAATCGTGCCCGTCAGACAGCGATTACGCGAGAGATATACGGATAGAAAACAAAATTCCAAGCACCAAATAACAAATCACAAACAAATTCCAAATCTCAATGACCGAATGACCAAAACACCTAAAAATATCTATTTTTTTCTTTTTCTTTGTTTGGGTCATTGGAATTTTGGTTCACCCTGTTAAATAATTTCGCCAGAGGCGAAATTGCCACGAAGTGGCATTTAACAGGGTCAATTGGTGCTTGTTTGTAATTTGGGATTTGTGATTTGGAATTTAAAACCTGTGACCATTTTTCAGGCAATAATTTCTGGCATCGTTCAGGGAACAGCAGAGTTTCTGCCAATAAGCAGTTCCGGGCATCTGATAATCCTGCATCATCTTTTTAAAATAAAGCAGGATTTTCTTTTTGATATTTTTGTGCATCTGGGAACCCTGCTTGCTTTGCTGGTGTTTTTTCATAAGGAGATTATCGCTTTGTTCTCCAGAGAAAAAAGATTAGTTTTTTTGCTCATCCTTGCCTCTATTCCTACGGCTATAATTGGTTTTTGCTGTGGAGGTATATTTGAACAGTTGTTTGCGAATGTTAAGAGTGTAGGAGGGATGCTTCTAATTACCGGACTCTGGTTGTTAGGTGGAGATGCTGCTTCTCGGCATAATAAAAGACTAAAAAAGACACCCGGGTTTTTTTCTGCTCTTTTAATCGGTTTTGCTCAAGGGATATCTCTTATTCCCGGGATTTCCCGCAGTGGAGCAACAATCTCTACAGGGCTTATCTCCGGTTTAAATAGAGAATCGGCATTTAGATTCTCTTTTTTGCTTTCTATCCCTGCTGTTTTGGGAGCGCTCCTATTTAAAATCAGGGATTTCCAATTATCCTGCGATTTTGCCCTAATTGTGGGAATGCTCATAAGCGCAATAGTGGGATTTTTCTCTCTGGAGTTTCTGTTTAGTGTAATAAAAGAGAATAAACTCTATATTTTTGCTATTTATTGTTTTGTAGTGGGAATAGGAGTTTTGGCATTATAGAGGTCGCTAAAAATGCTTCAGCGACCTTATTTAATCTGTGTAATCGGCTTTTAATCGGCTTGCCCCGTTAAATCCCCGACATAATGTCGGGGAGCGGCGAAGCCGCTATTTAACGGGGTGAATAATCAGAGATTGGTGGATTTTTCAGCAATTTCATAAAATGGACAAAAGCTATAAAAATAAAGTAATTAGTTTGCTTCTTTTTGGTATTGCTTTATTTACTGCTCTTTGTTTATTTTCTTTTGAGGAGACAGATATTCCATTTTTTACTTCCCAACCCAATTCCCCTTGCCAGAATTATGGGGGAATAGTAGGGGCATATCTTTCCTTCTTTCTTCTTTCGGCGTTAGGATTTTCTGCCTATTTAATCCCTCTCGTTTGTTTGCTTTTAGGAATAGATAGGTCAAAAAGAGATTTTTCTCAGAAAGAGAGTTCCCTTTTTTTTCAGGCTATTGCCCTGCTTATTTTTCTTGTTTGTTTATCCTCAGTATTAGGCGGAGAGAGCAATGTTAGAAAAGGAGGGATTTTAGGGGTTTATCTCTTTTCTAATTTAAGCAGATATTTTGGCAATGGCACCTACATTATAATTGCTATCTTTCTCATCCTTTCTTTTCTTTTAATCAAAGATATTCTCCAGCTCCCTTTTCTTTTAAAGATAGCCAAAAAAGCAGGAGGTTTATTGGTTAGAGGCTTAGTTAGATTAACTGCTAAGATTAGAGAAAGAAGGGAAGAAAGGGCAAAGACTGTTCCCATTAGAGAAAAGAAAAGTAAGAGACCACACATAAAGATTTCTCCTGAGCCCTCCTTCAAGAAAAGAGTTGCTGAGGATTTATCTAAGAAGCAATTGCCTGAGAGAGAAGAGTTGCCTGCTTCACCGAAACTTGCCTCGTCGAGGCGAAGGCAGAGCGAGCAAGTCAAAGTTGAGCCAATTCAGGGAGAGGAACCTCAGACTTTAGCGTATCAACTCCCTCCACTTAGTTTGCTCAAGTCTCCCCCTCCTCTTGAGCAAAGAAAAATTAAAGATGACCTGGAGGCAAATGCCCGGATTTTAGAAGGGACACTCCTTGACTTTGGGGTTGAAGCGAAGGTTACCAACATAGACCGTGGCCCGACAATTACCCGCTATGAACTTCTGCCCGCCCCGGGGGTAAAAATTAATAAAATTGTAACTCTTGCGGACAATATTGCTCTGGCAATGAAGGCAGGGAGTGTGCGTTTTATTACCCCTATTCCGGGCAAAGCAGCAGTGGGGTTGGAAATTCCCAATTCATCAACAGCGCTAGTCTACTGCCGGGAGATTTTGAGCTCCGAACAGTTTCGAGAGAGCAATTTTATTATCCCTCTGGGTCTGGGAAAGGATGTGTCTGGAATGCCTCTAATTGCTGATTTAGGGGAGATGCCTCATCTCTTGATTGCCGGGACCACCGGTAGCGGTAAGACGGTTTGCGTAAATAACCTGATTATCAATCTTTTATTTAAGTTCTCTCCTGATGAGTTAAAACTTTTAATCATTGACCCCAAGATGGTCGAGCTTGCCTCTTTTAATGATATTCCCCATCTTCTTTGCCCGGCGATTACCCAAGCCAAAAAGGCCGGGTTGGCGCTGAATTGGGCAGTGGGAGAGATGGAGCGGAGATTTCAACTATTGGCAGGGGTGGGCGTGCGGAATATCAGGGTCTATAATCAAAAATTAGGCGAGAATAGCAAAGATGCTTTGCCCTATATTATTATTGTTGTTGATGAATTAGCCGATTTAATGATGGTTGCTCCCAAAGAGGTAGAAGGGGCAATTACCCGTTTAGCCCAGCTCTCGCGGGCAGTAGGGATTCATATTATTCTGGCCACCCAGCGTCCTTCAGTAGATGTAATCACCGGAGTAATCAAGGCAAACTTCCCGGCGCGCATCTCTTTTAAGGTTGCTTCCAAGGTTGATTCACGCACTGTCCTCGATGTCAATGGAGCGGATAAACTGTTAGGAAATGGAGATATGCTTTTCCTCCAGCCCGGTTCAGCAAAACCCACACGGGCACAGGGAACCCTGGTCTTTGATGAAGAAATAGAAAGGGTGGTTAGCTTTCTAAAAAAACAGCGCAGGCCGGTCTATAATGAGGAGATTTTAAGAAAAGAAACCAAAGAAGGTAGGGTGAGCCTGGAGAAGGATGAGCTCTATGAGGAGGCAGTTCGGCTTGTTTTAGAGACGAGACATGCCTCTGTTTCTCTGTTGCAAAGGCGATTAGGGCTTGGTTATTCCCGTGCCGCTCGGATTATTGATATGATGGAAGAAGAGGGTATTGTTGGGCCTCTGCAGGGAAGCAAACCGCGGGAGATACTTAAAGAAGAAGAGCCGCCAGAGGCGGGCAGGGGCTCTCCGACTTCGTCGGAGCAATGAAAGGAAGGCGAGAGAAATGCAGAAGATGCAGAGAGAATTGGTTTTACCAAAAAATTTGGTTAGAGAGATAGGTAAAATCGGCACTCAATTTATGCCCGCTACAGATAAAATTAGAGAAGGATTAAGAAAAATTATACCTTTCTAACGGGGTTTACTTCGTA
>JAGGUG010000020.1 GCA_021158625.1 Candidatus Omnitrophota bacterium
GATAAAAGGTTCTCTCGCTTCTGAACTGAAGGGAATTGAACTACCGCAAGTGGTAGTTCGGGCTAAAAAGCCTGCTCAGACTCAGCAAAGAAGGTTGGTTGATAATCACGAGACAAACTTGATTAATAAGAGGGAGTTTCACGGAGAGATTCTCAAGGTAAATAAGCAATATAATTTTGTAATAATTGATTTAGGAGAAAACAAGGGCTTGAGGAAGGGGGACCTTTTGGCTGTTTACCGGGATGAGGAGAAGATTGGCGAGATAAAAATAATTCAACTCCGTGAGGAGGTTTCGGCAGCAGATATTGTTAGCTTTAAGGAGGAGATTAAAAGAGGAGACAAGGTTATCAAAAAGTAGCAAGGAGCTTTGTTACTCTCGGGGTAGAGCGAGGGACCCCGAAAGATTTTTGCCGAGGTAGCTCAGTCGGTAGAGCGAGGGACTGAAAATCCCTGCGTCGGCGGTTCAATTCCGCCCCTCGGCACCAACTGAAAGGTTGCGTTAAGCGGTTGCGGTTACGTATCGTCTACCGTCCATCGTCATCGTCTATCGAATGAATATTAAAAAGACGAAACCAAGAGACGAAACCGATACTTAGCCGAAACCTCAACCGAGAGACGAAACCTATCAAGCGTGAGGCGTGAAACGCATTATGTTCATCGCCGTTGACATTGGGGGAACAAAGACAGAGGTTGCCTTAGGAGATAAAAAAGCAAGGGTATCGCGGACAAAGATTATTCCGACTAAGCCAGACTTTAACTCCTTTTTGGTTTCTCTTTTTTCAATAATCGCTGATTTTAGCAGAAATAAAAAGATAAAAGGAATTAGCATCGCCGCTCCTGGGCCTTTAGACCCACAAAGTGGAACAATCTTTTCCTCTCCCAATCTGCGATGGAAGAATGTTTGTATAAAAAAGATATTGGAAGAAAAGTTCAATCTTCCTGTTGTTTTGGAAAACGACGCTAATCTGGCTGGTTTGGGAGAGAGTATTTACGGAGCAGGTAAAGATGTTGGTTCGCTTTTTTATCTTACAGTAAGTACCGGCATCGGAGGTGGGTTTATTCTGGATAAGGAGATTTATCAGGGGGCGAGTTTTGATGCCGCAGAGATTGGCCACACTGTAGTTTTACCAGATGGACCACTCTGCAACTGTGGAAAAAGAGGTTGCCTTGAGGCATTGTGCAGTGGAAGAGCCATTGCTAAAAAGGCAAGGCAAGCGGTCAGGAAGCATCCTCATTCTCTAATTTTGAGGTTAGCCGGGAGGAAAAGAGAAGCAATTACTGCTCAGATTGTGGTTGAGGCTCTCCGGCAAAACGATAAATTAGCCCAGCAAATCTGGCAGGAGGTGTGTTATTTTTTAGGGATTGGTATTGCCAATATGATTAATCTGGTAAATCCCGAGATGGTGGTTATTGGCGGAGGAGTGAGCAAAGCAGGGACTCTGTTATTCAAACCATTGCGGAAAATAGTTAGAGAGATGGGATGGGAGAGGGCAGTTAATTCCTGTCGAATAGTAAGAGCGAAGTTGAAAAACTCCGGGATTGTCGGAGCGTTGATATATGCTTCAAAATGCAAAAATTAAAATGCAAAAGGTAAAAATAATTACAACAAAGATTTTTACTAACTATGCTTTTATCCTCAGCCCCAAAGTTTCGGGGCTTCGGTTCTCGCTTCGCGAGGAAGGAAAGGAGAGAAAATGGAAAATCAAATTTTATCAAACAGAATTACTGTTAATTCCAAGGTGATGGTTGGGAAGCCAACTATTAGGGGATTAAGGATTACAGTCGAGCAGATTCTGAAAGCTCTTGCCAATGGGATTACACCTCAAGAGTTGCTTGAGGATTATCCCGAGCTTGAGCACGAGGATATTCAGGCAGTTTTACTTTATGCCACTGAGTTAGTAAGCGAAGAACAGGTTTTCGAACTTGCCTAGAAATTTGAAATGAGTAATGGATTAAAGTTTTTAGTCGATGTCGGGGTGGGCAAAAAAGTAGAAGAATGGCTTTTGGAAAAAGGGTATGACGCAAAAGCCGTAAGAGAAATAGATCCCCGAATGGAAGATGAGAAGATATTAGATATAGCTGTTTCTGAGAAGCGTATGCTTATTACAATGGACAAAGATTTTGGCGAACTTGTTTATAATTCAGGATTGTCTCATTCAGGTGTTTTACTTCTAAGACTTGAAGACGCCAAGGCAGATAAAAAAGTAGAAACTGTAGAGAGAATTTTAACGCAGCATTCAAATAAATTATTAAACAGTTTCTGCATTTTCCAAGACGGAAGGCTTAGAATAAGAAGATAAAATAGGAATAATTGAGAATTCTGACGACGAGCGACCCCCGAAGTTTGGGGAAGCAAGGAGAAAGGAGTGCCTCTTTTCTTTTCTACTAAAAAGAAAGATATCCCCCATGGCTTGTGGCTTAAGTGCCCTGACTGCGGAGGGATTATTTTTAAAAAGACCCTGTGTGAGAATCTGATGGTTTGTCCGAAATGCGCCTATCATTTTGCCTTAGGAGCCCGCGAGAGGATAGAGAGCCTTTTGGGAGAGAATTTTGAAGAATTTTCTCAGGAGATCAAGACCGCCGACCCGCTTAATTTTACAGCGGTGAAGGCCTACAAGGAGAAGATTGCCGAGGAACAGAGAAAAACAGGCTTAGACGAAGCCTGCTTAGTAGGAGAAGGAAAGTTAAATAATAGAAAATTTATTTTAGGAGTTACCGACTCCCGTTTTATGATGGGTTCGATGGGTTCGGTAGTGGGAGAAAGAATTACGCGAGCCGCTGAAAGAGCAAAGGAGAAAAGAATGCCTCTGATTATTATTTCCGGTTCGGGCGGAGGAGCCCGAATGCAGGAAGGGATGCTTAGTTTAATGCAGATGGCTAAAACCAGCGCCGCTATTTCTAAACTCAATAAAAGCGGCGTTCCTTTTATTTCTGTGCTTACTAACCCTACGATGGCTGGAGTATTGGCTTCCTTTGCTTCTCTGGGAGACATAATTATCGCTGAGCCGCGGGCGTTGATTGGGTTTACCGGTCCGCGAGTAATTGAGCAGACAATTCGTCAGAAACTCCCGTCCGGCTTTCAAAGGTCTGAGTTTCTTCTCCAGCACGGATTGATTGATATGATCGTAGACCGCCGGAAGTTAAAGGAGACATTAAGGCAGGTTTTGGAGTATTTAGGGTGAATTAAATAGACCGTCAATCGGTGAAGAGTTACGTCTTAAATATCTACGAGAATTTACTTAATCTACGAATAACGAATCTTTTACGAATTTACGAATAAAAGCATTCGTATATTCGTATAGATTAGTAAACCCCGTTAGAGAACTTCCTTCTCTAACGGTTTCCGCTGAGGTGGCATTAAACCACCATCAGCATTTATATTTTTCCACCACTGACTTCCTTGGTGGCTTTCTCTAACGGGGTAAATTCGTTGATGTTTTAACCGCAACTGATAAACGGAGAACGAGAAATGGCAAAGGTTATTTTAAAAAATGTATCCAAGGTTTACCCCAACGGTGTCCGAGCAGCCAGCAATATAAATTTAGAGGTGAGAGATAAGGAATTTCTGGTGCTGGTAGGGCCTTCGGGGTGTGGCAAATCTACTATTTTAAGGATGATTGCCGGATTAGAGGATGTTAGCGAAGGAGAGATATATATAGGTGAGAGACTAGTTAATGATGTTCCCCCCAAAGATAGGGATATCGCCATGGTTTTTCAGAACTATGCCCTTTATCCCCATATGACTGTGCGTCAGAACCTCACTTTTGCTTTGAGGTTGCACAAGCATCCACCTAAGGTAATTGAAGAAAGGGTTTCTAAAACAGCAGAGATTTTAGGGATATTTGATTTATTGGATAGGAAACCGCGGGCTCTTTCTGGTGGGCAGAGGCAGAGAGCAGCGTTAGGGAGAGCGATTGTCCGCGAGCCCTTGGTTTTTTTGTTTGACGAGCCCCTGAGTAATTTAGATGCCAAGTTCCGCGTGCAGATGCGCACAGAGATAAAAAAGCTCCATCAACGACTCCAGACAACAATGCTTTATGTTACCCATGACCAGATTGAAGCAATGACTATGGGTGAGCGTATTGCGGTAATCAAAGA
>JAGGUG010000027.1 GCA_021158625.1 Candidatus Omnitrophota bacterium
ATCATTCATCCCAACTGGCGGGGGGATGTTTTGTTTTCTACGGCTCTTGTTCGGGCATTAAAGGATAGATTTCCCCGGGCATCTATTTGCTCTTTGATTGTTTCCCGCTGTAAGGAAATTTTAGAAGGAAATCCAGATATTGATGAAATTATTTGCCAGCCCCAGACAAAGGGATTAAAGAATTTTTTAAGAGGTTTTGAACTTGTTTTTTTATTGAGAAGAAAGAGCTTTGATGTTGCTTTTTTGCTTACTCCTTCTTTTAGTCGTTCTCTGTTTCTGTTTTTAGCCGGTATCCCTTTGCGGGTGGGGTATAAAAAAGGGAGAAAGTCAATATTCCTGAATAAAAAGGTTGACCTTTCTATAGGAGATAGACACCGGGCCGAGCATTTTTTAGGCCTCGCTTATTTTTTAGGGATAAAGAAAGAGAAGGATTATCATTTTTTTATCTCCTTGGAAGATGAGCAATGGGCAGATAATTTTCTAAACAAGAACAGAATAGATAAGAAGGACTTTTTGGTTATTCTGAATCCCGGTGGGAACTGGGAATTAAAGAGATGGCCCGCGGAAAGTTTTGCTCTTTTGGGGGATAGACTTATCCAAGAGTATAAGGCAAAGATAATAATCAGCGGTAGCGAGGAGGATAGAGAATTAGCAGAAAGGATTTCCTCTTTGATGCAGGCCAAACCTATCTTAGCTGCCGGAAAGACAACCTTAAAGCAATTAGGGGCATTATTTAAAAAAGCAAACTTAGTAATTGCTAACGATTCTGGACCAATGCACATTGCTGTGGCTTTGGGCTCTCCAGTAATCGCTTTGTTTGGACCAACATCCTCGCAAATAACCGGTCCTTATAGCCAGCGAAAAAATTGGAGAGTAATTCAAAAGAATGTTGGTTGCCCCTTGCCCTGCTATAATCTCAACTGTTCACAAAATCGCTGTATGCAGGCAATAAGCGTGGATGAGGTATTGGCAGAGGTAGCCAAAAGAGGTCTCTGAAAAATCCAGAGGCCTCTGATTATACAGATTAAAACCAGATTACAGCGATTTTGCAACGAGAATTTAACCCCGTTAGAGATTCCTAAAGTCGTAGAAGTTTATTCACTACATTCTGAAGACAAAATAAAAATAGCTGATGCTTTTAGGTAGATTTATCATTGCTGAATCAACAAAAAGTTAAATCAGACCTTATTTTGAGATCCCTAAAATTTCAGAGGTTGGAAGATGTGCATCGATGAGGGAATTCGTTGAGACTATGATAGAAGAAGAGACCTTGAGGAGTAAACTGATCAAAAAAGAAAGAATGCAGGTTGAAGGAGGTAAAAGAGGCTTCTGAAAGCAAAAGAAAAAGACGCGATAGGTGGAGGAGAGCGGAAGGAGTGATTATGGCTATCAAGGATATTGAAAGTTCCCCTTCTTTAGAGGAGTGGAGGGGGTTATACGAATCAGCAATAGGATTTAAAGAGATAAGACCCTGGAATTGGATGTGGGATTCAAATTTGTTTGGTGTCCAAAATCCGCAAGATGGTGAGATTGGCTATTGCTGTGTTTTAGGCAGAGGTGGCGAAGTTTTTGGCCTTGCCGTTTACTTGGGAACAGAGGGCCTGGAGGGTTATCTGAGGACGCAGGAAGGTAATGCTGAGTCTGAGGACAATGACTTGTTGCATAGCCAGAGGTGCCTGCTCGTTTCATTTGAAGAAAAAAAGGATTTACAAAAAGCGGATTTAGAGGTAATAAAAAAATTAGAGCTTAGGTTCAAGGGCAAAAATGCCTGGCCACTTTTCAGAAGTTACCAGCCAGGGTATTATCCATGGTATTTAACCAATGATGAAGCCAAGTTCCTGAAGATTTGTCTCGAGCAGGCAAAGGATGTTTCTCTGCGGTTTAAAAAGAACCCTAATCTTTTTGAGGCACCTCAATCACAAAGTTTTTTTGTAAGGGTTCAGAAGAAATCAGGCGCCGCGCAAGGATGGAAGGATAGCTGGTGTAAACCTGCTCCCTTGAAGAGAATAGTGATAATGGCGAGAACTACTGATGAACAACGCCTGCAAGCTATAATAAAAGAATCATCTCGTCAAAGGCGGGTCTGGGAGGTAGATTTCTTTTACGCCCCGGCATACATTGCCGAAAAAGGTAAACGGCCATATTTCCCTTTGGCGTTATTATTTATAGACAGCAACTCATATTTTATCCTCAACGGGCATATAACCACTCCTCATAAATACCGCTTAGAGCTCTATGAGCAGTTTTTAAAAACAATGGAAAAAACAAAGATTATCCCTGAGGAGATATGGGTACGAAAGGAAGAAATGTTTTTCTTTCTGAAGTCCTTTAGTGCGCCTCTGGGAATTAAGGTACGCTTAGTGAAGAGGCTTAAGGCGGTGAACGATGTGCGCAAACATATGTCTAACTTTTTTAGCAAGCCAAGGCAATATTGAGAAAGGAATGCCAAAATGGGTAAAGAAAAGTATGATGATGCGCCGGAGACCAAGCGGACAGAGTAGCAGATGATCCATAGCATAATGCGGGAGTAGCGAGAAAAATTGACATAAATAAACAAGTGTGTTAAAATAACTCCTGCTATGAGTGAAAAGGAAAAAAAGATAATTGAAGAAAAAAAGAAAGATATTAAGAGAAAAAAGAGAGTTTCTTTGTCAAAAAAGTTGGCCGAGTGCACTGATTCGCTGTTGAGACTGCGGGCAGAGTTTGAGAATAGTCGTAAGCGATTAGAGAGGGAAAAAGCAGAGTTTGTAAAATACGCCAACTATGAGTTGATTAGAGAGCTTCTCGTGGTATTAGATAACTTTGAACACGCTTTGAAGAGTCTGGGCGGACACGATAAGAAAGTGGTGGAGGGAATTGAGATAATCTATAACCAATTTAGGAATATCCTGGAGAAAGAGGGCTTAGAGAGAATAAAAACCAAGGGAGAAAAATTTGACCCCCGTATTCATCATGCAGTAATGCAGGAGGAATCTAGTGAGCATTCAGAGGATACGGTGATTGAAGAAATACAGCCAGGGTATAGGTTTAGAGGGAAGTTAATCAGGGCAGCGATGGTGAAGGTGGCTAAAAATGTCCAAATGACGCAATCTGAATAAGGAACTAAAAATGCTCAAATGGTTAAAACCAAATGACGAAAATTCGTCATTTCTTTTATTTGTTATTCGTTTTTGTATACCCTATGCAAACAAAAGAAGTTAAAATAAACAGCTTGGTGATTGGCGGGAGTAACCCCTTGGTTCTCATTGGCGGGCCGTGCGTGATTGAAAAGAGAGAAGATTGCTTTGAGACCGCTGAAAGGATAAAAGAAATTTGTCAGCAAAACGGTATTCCTTTTATCTTTAAATCCAGTTATGACAAGGCAAACAGAAGTTCGCTTGATTCTTATCGCGGGCCGGGAATAAAAGAGGGCCTAAGGATACTCTCTGAAATTAAGCAGAGATTTGAACTGCCAGTTTTAAGCGATGTGCATTCGGTTGCTGAAGTTGAAGAGGCGCAAGAGGTTTTGGATGTTATTCAAATTCCCGCTTTTCTCTGTCGCCAAACAGATTTAGTCTTGGCTGCTGGAAGGACAGGGAAGGTAGTGAATGTAAAAAAGGGGCAGTTTCTTGCCCCTCAGGATGTCCTAAACATCCTTAAAAAGATAGAAAGCACCAATAATAGAAATATTTTAATTACGGAAAGGGGGACATCATTTGGTTATCATAATTTGGTTAGCGACTTAAGAGCCCTTCCAATAATGCGCGAATTCGGCTATCCTGTAATCTATGATGCTACACATAGTGTACAGTTGCCTGGTGGGGGAGGAAAGACCTCTGGCGGAGAAAGGAGATTCGTCTCTGGTTTGGCTCGCGCAGCAGTGGCGATGGGTTGTGACGGTTTATTTTTAGAGGTTCATTCTGAGCCAGATAAGGCATTATGCGATGGGCCGAATATGATTGATTTTGCCGAGTTGGAGAGATTACTGCCTGTGGTGAAGGAAATAGATGAGGTAATTAAGAAATAAGACTTCAGTATTTCGTCTTACGTCTATCGGTTGCGTAACTCGAAATGTTGGAGGTCGGACGGTTGCGTTTATTACGATTAACGTTCAACGGTGACCGTTTCCAGCTACGCAACCGTTTAACGATCGACGCTGGTGTAATGCTTTATCTTTTTCTCTCTTTTCTCATCTCTTATTTGTTGGGTTCTTTTCCCACTGCTTATGTTTATGGCAGGATAAGCAAGGGAATAGATATTCGCAACTACGGGAGCAAAAATATCGGGGCGACAAATACCCTGAGGGTTTTGGGTAAAAAAGCAGGGTTAATTGTTCTTGTTATCGATTTAATAAAAGGATTGACTGCGGTTCTTTTTATTGCCTATCTTTTTTATTATTACTCCTCAAATCCGATAAATTTATTATTTTTCCGAATTTCATCCGGATGCGGGGTAGTTGCCGGACACATTTATTCTCTGTTCCTGAAATTTAAGGGTGGGAAAGGGGTGGCTACGAGCGTGGGTGTCTTGTTGGGAATAGTACCCTTGGCTGCATTTTCTGCTTTTACTGTCTGGCTACTTTTCTTTTTTTTATTTGGTTATGTTTCCTTAGCCTCGATTTGTGCAAGTTTGTCTCTTCCTTTGTTTATTATCTTATTCTACGCGGCAGATCCCCATTTTTTAGCCCTGATTTTGTTTGCTCTCACTATTTCTCTCTGGGTAATTATAAAGCATAGAGAAAATATTAATAGATTGGTTTCCCGAAAGGAAGATAAAATTTTCCAAAAATCATTTTTTAAAGGAGGTTAACCCTGTTAAATGCCGCTTGCGACAATCCCGATAAATCGGGATTATTTAACAGGGTAAAGTTATAATGATGAGTGAAATTGAAGAGATGGATTTCGAAAAGTTATTAGAAGAAGAGGAACAGAAATGGGATAGGATAAAAGAGAGGGAACTTGTGCGAGGCAAGATAGTTAAGATTACCCCCGAGGAGATATTTGTGGATATTGGCTATAAATCTGAAGGGGTGATTTCTAAGGAGGAGTTTTCTCATCCCGAAGAATTGAAGCTTGGCGATGAGGTAGAGCTCTTTTTGCAATGTAAACAGGATAGAGAAGGTTGTGTAGTTCTTTCCAAGAAAGAAGCGGAGAGGTTTAAGAATTGGCGGGAGATTACCAAAAAGTATAAAGTGGGTGACTTGATTGAAGGCGAGGCGATTCGGGCAATCCGCGGAGGATTGATTGTAGATGTGGGTGTAGAGGCCTTTATTCCCTCTCCTTTGCTTTCTCCGAAGTACTTTCGCAACCCTACTCAATTAATAAAGCAAAGGCAGAAGTTTAAAATTGTTCAGATGGATAAAGAAGGAAATATTATCCTTTCTCAACAGGGAGTAGCTCAGGAAGAGAAGAGAAGCAAAAGAGCAAAATTGTTGAATGAGTTAAAAAAAGGAGAGAAAGTAAAAGGGGTAATCAAAAGTATCACTGATTTTGGGGCATTTATAGATTTAGGTGGCATAGATGGTTTGTTGCATATCACCGATATAACTTGGGGGAGAATTTCCCACCCCTCAGAGATGCTTGCTGTAGGCGATGAAGTGGAAGTGGTGGTCTTAAACGTGGATAAACAAAAGGGAAGGGTTTCTTTAGGATTAAAACAGAAGACTCCCAGCCCCTGGGAGGAAATAGATAAGAAATATCCTGTAGGGACGAAGGTGAAGGGGAAGGTGACCAATATCAAGCCGTATGGAATATTTTTGGAATTAGAAAAGGGCGTAGAGGGGCTGGTGCATATCTCTGAGGTTTCCTGGACAAGAAGAATCAGCCATTTAGAGGAAATGTTCGCTATCGGTGACCTTGTAGAAGCAGTAGTTTTGAATTTAGATAAGCAGAACTATCGCCTTGGTTTAGGGATAAAGCAATTGGAGGAAGACCCCTGGACAAAGATTGCTGATAAATATCCTGTAGGTTCAAAGGTAAAAAGAAAGATACATAATCTCACCGATTATGGGGCATTTTTAGAGTTAGAACCAGGGATTGACGGTTTAATTCATGTTTCAGATATCTCCTATGAGAGGATATCTCACCCCCAGGATGTTTTAAAAAAGGGGCAAGAAGTAGAGGCCGTTGTTCTCTCGGTAGAGCCGGAGAAGAGAAAGATACGACTGGGATTGAAGCAACTTAAAGAAGATGAGCCACAAGCCACAAACTCCAAGCCAGAAGTCAAAAAACAAAAAACCGGAAACCTGCAGCCTGAAAAATGAATCTTCAGGAAGAGATAAAAATTTTTAAGAAGGGGATTAGCGAGATAATTTCTGAAGGAGATTTGCGAACTCGTTTAAAAGAAGCGCGAAGAGAAAATAGGCCTCTGCGCATCAAGTATGGGGTTGATCCTTCTGCTCCTGATATTCATTTAGGTCATACCGTTCCTTTGCACAAACTAAGCCAACTCCAGGATTTAGGACACCAGATTATCTTTGTCATTGGCGATTTTACGGCCCAGATTGGCGATCCCAGCGGGGCTCTCAAGAAACGAAAGCAACTCTCTGAAAAAGAAGTTCGACAAAACGCCAGGACATATTGTAGCCAGATATTCAGGATTTTAGATGAGCAAAGAACAAAGGTAGTATTTAACAGTGAGTGGTTTAACAAAATGCATCTAAAGGATTTTCTTCGGCTCTCTTCTTATTCTACCGTAGCCCAAACCCTGGCAAGGGCTGATTTTAAGGAAAGGTTTGATAAAAATATAGACATTAGTATTATGGAATTTTTTTATCCCTTGCTTCAAGCTTATGATTCTGTGGTTTTAGATAGCGATTTGGAGATCGGTGGGACCGACCAGAAATTTAATCTTTTATTGGCAAGAGAGCTCCAGCGAGATTACGGTAAGAGGTCTCAGATAATTATTACTTTACCTTTGTTAGTAGGTACTGATGGTGTGCGCAAGATGAGCAAGAGTTTTAATAATACTATTGGTATTAATGAACCGGCTAATCAGATTTATGGTAAGTTGATGTCCTTGAGCGATGAGGTGGCTACAGAGTATTTGAATATCTTTGCTTCTCTCTTGGGTTGGGAATTTCCCTTCTCCGAAATAAATTCTAAAGAAAAAAAATCAGAGTTAGCAAAAAGGTTTGTCAGCCAATACTATAATAAGAAAATAGCTGAGGAGGTTGCTCAGGAGTTTGAACTTATTTTCAAGCAAAAAAGAGCACCTGTTGATATCCCTTGCGTTGAAGTTCCTCCTGAAGAAACAAAACAGAAAAAGATTTGGATAGTTCGGCTTTTGCAGTTAACCAACCTTGCAAATAGCGGTGGAGAGGCACGGAGATTGATAAAAGGTGGTGCTGTATTTGTAGATAATCATAGATGCGAAGATACAGATTTAGAGATATCTAAAAAAGAGGGTATCTTAAAGGTGGGGCGAAGATTTTGCCGTTATAAAATGAGATATTGCTGAGGAATTCAGAATTTTCTGAGAGGGCTTGACCCCGTTAGAAATTCGTTGACAAAACGGTTTTTTTCGTTTATTCTATATAAGGAGATTAAGATTATAAAAAATTTCTAAAGGGCTTGACAAATAGGATATTTTGTGCTATTATTAGGACGATTACAGCAATAAGGAAACGATAACAGCGATAAATTATCGCTGTAATCGTAGTTTAATCTCTGTAATCATTTTTTTCTGTTCTTTGAGAATTAGGCACAAGCCAACAATTTTGAGAGTTTGATCCTGGCTCAGAACGAACGCTGGCGGCGTGGATTAGGCATGCAAGTCGTACGGGCCGATGCTTCGCATCGGAAATTCCAAATCACAAATTCCAAACTCCAAACAAATCACAATGTCAAAATTCCAATGACCGAAACAAAAAATGCATAAAATAAGAGTTTTTAATAAGTGTTTTTGGTCATTCGCTCATTGATTATTGGAATTTGTTTGTGATTTGGTGCTTGGAATTTGATGTTTCCGCTGCGGAGCAGCGGTCAGTGGCAAAAGGGTGAGTAATGAATGAGTAACCTGCCTTTGAGTTTGGAATAACTCCGAGAAATCGGGGCTAATACCAAATATTGTCCCTTGACATATCGTCAGGTGATGAAAGGTGGCTTAATTCCGAGCAATCGGGATGCTATCGCTCAAAGAGGGGCTCATTTCCTATTAGCTTGTTGGTAGGGTAATGGCCTACCAAGGCGATGATGGGTAGCTGGTCTGAGAGGATGGTCAGCCACACTGGGACTGAGACACTGCCCAGACTCCTACGGGAGGCTGCAGTCGAGAATCTTTCGCAATGCCCGCAAGGGTGACGAAGCGACGCCGCGTGGAGGATGAAGGTCTTCGGATTGTAAACTCCTTTCAGTGGGAAAGAAATTCCAGTGTTCTAATAAAATACTGGATTGACGGTACCCACAGAAGAAGCCCCGGCTAACTCCGTGCCAGCAGCTGCGGTAATACGGAGAGGGCGAGCGTTGTTCGGATTCATTGGGCGTAAAGAGCACGTAGGTGTCCCGACAAGTTTCTGGTGAAATCCTTTTGCTTAACAAAAGAACTGCCAGAAAAACTGTTGGGATTGAGTATGGGTAAGGAAAGCGGAACCTCCGGTGTAAGGGTGAAATCTGTAGATATCGGAGGGAACACCAGTGGCGAAGGCGGCTTTCTGGTCCAATACTGACACTGAGGTGCGAAAGCTAGGGGAGCGAACAGGATTAGATACCCTGGTAGTCCTAGCCGTAAACGATGCACACTAAGCGTATTTTCTTCGGAGAGTGCGCTATAGCTAACGCGTTAAGTGTGCCGCCTGGGGAGTACGGTCGCAAGGCTGAAACTCAAAGGAATTGACGGGGGCCCGCACAAATGGTGGAGCATGTGGTTTAATTCGATGGTACGCGAGGAACCTTACCAGGGCTTGACATCCGCCTGCAATCCCGACGAAAGTTGGGACCCTTTCGAAGGTGGCGGACAGGTGCTGCATGGCTGTCGTCAGCTCGTGCCGTGAGGTGTTGGGTTAAGTCCTCAAACGAGCGCAACCCCTGTCTTTAGTTGCTAGCCCTGACATTGTCAGGGAAGCACTCTAAAGAGACTGCCCTACACAATAGGGAGGAAGGTAGGGATGACGTCAAGTCAGTATGGCCCTTATGTCCTGGGCAACACACGTGCTACAATGGCCTGTACAAAGGGTTGCCAAACCGCGAGGTGGAGCTAATCCCAAAAAGCAGGTCCCAGTTCGGATTGAAGGCTGCAATTCGCCTTCATGAAGCCGGAATCATTAGTAATCCCATATCAGCAGTGGTGGGGTGAATACGTTCCCGGGCCTTGTACACACCGCCCGTCAAGCCACCTGAGTCAAGTGCACCCGAAGTCCCCGATTTATCGGGGCCCAAGGTGTGCTGGGTAAGGGGGGCTAAGTCGTGAGTTTGTTGCGATCCTTGTTGGCGACAATAAGGTAAGAAATCTGGCTATATGCTGGGATATCCGAGAATTCTTAACTACTCCGACTTTAGATCGGAGTGAAAATGTTAGGATGCGGACAATCAGCAGGGAAGTCGTAATTGACCCCTCAGAGACTACACGCCGGACTTCTATCGAAAAACCAATGAATGTTATTGCTGCTTATCTTCAGGGTGCTTTGGGAGATGCTACTTATAGTAAGATTCATAAAACACATCGTATATCTCAAAGTAATGAAGCATGGCTAAAGAGATTAAAAAGGATGTTCAAACAACTTGGCCATAAATCCTGGATTTATAAGGAAGGGAAGAAACGAAATATTTATGTGCTGGAAACAACGGCAAAGTTTCTTTCGTTGCAATTTAATCCAGAAACTCTAAAGAGTGATTTAGCGAAAGCAGCATACATTCGTGGTTATTTTGATGCAGAGGGTGGGCTACCCAGAAGTTGCCAAGCGAGATTCTATATCCAATTCTCGCAAAAGAATCTTAGAAGTCTGCAAAGAGTTAAAAATCTCTTAGAGGCAATGAATATTCAATGTGGGAAGATTCATAATCCCAGTTGGAAAATAGATTCAGAATATTGGCGATTCTTTGTGCGTGCCCAATCCTATGAGCGATTTATCAAAGTAATAGGTTCTCTGCATCCAAGGAAGTCCAAACTTCTGTGCGATAGAAGAAGATATAGTCCATGCCTTATGGAGACATAAGGAGTTACATGAACAAGGTAGCCCTACCGGAAGGTGGGGCTGGATCACCTCCTTTATAAATACGATTACAGCAATAAAAAGCAAGATTGCCACGATGAAATACATCACCGATTCCTTTTATCAGCGATAGAGAAGTTGCTGATATATTATACCTGTAATCATTGTTAATTGTTGTAATCAGATTGCCGAGCGGTAGCGAGGCAATCAGAGGAGAAATAAGCGGTGTTTGTTGGCTTGTGCCAATTTTAAACAGCGATTACAACGATAAAAAAGTAAGATTACAGCGATCAGATTGCTGAACGAAGTAGAGCAGTCTTAAAAGAGCACCAGGACACCAGTCCAGGGTAATAGACCGAAGTGTTTTTGATGGTGGTTCGGTGCTTTTTGTTTTAATTTCGCATTGGCCAGGTCCTTCGCCCCGATAAATCGAGATTCAGGACCCAATTTCTGCTTCGCAAAAATTGGGCTCATAGCTCAGTTGGTTAGAGCACTGTGCTGATAACGCAGGGGTCCCCTGTTCGAGTCAGGGTGAGCCCACCATTCCTTCCTCGCGAAGCGAGCAAGCGAGGAGGATAGCCCCGACGGGAGCGTCGGGGCGCTGTTCCGTTTTCCTTTTCGCCGTAAGGCGAGAGGTTTTTCCTTTGCTTAAAAATTTCTGGCTTTCTCATTTTAAATTGCTGATTGGCTAATTTCAAAATTTGCATTGAGTTGGGGATGTAGCTTAGTTGGGAGAGCGCCGCCCTTGCACGGCGGAGGTCAGCGGTTCAAATCCGCTCATCTCCACCAGGTTCCTTATAGGGACACCTTCCTTATAGAGGCGATAGAGAAGTTGCCTCTAACAATACTTATAGAGAAGTTGTCCCAATTTATACTTAATTCCTTCCTCGCGAAGCGAGAGCCGACGAGTGCGCGAGCGAAGCGAGCAAGCGAGGAGGATAGCCCCGACGGGAGCGTCGGGGCGCTGTTCCGTTTTCCTTTTCGCCGTAAGGCGAGAGGTTTTTCTCGCGAAGCGAGCCCTGCACCGTTCTGGTGCAGAGTGAGAGCCGAAGCCCGGCGAAGCCTTAGCGTAGACAGGCTGAGGATAAAAATATAGTTAGCAGAGATTACTCTTGGAGGTTCAAAGAATAATCATGGAAACATTTCATATTGATTGCATCATTAGCAATCCTTTTTCTCCAAAGAAGTCAATAAGTGTCAAAAAATTGATGGTTGATACAGGGGCTGAATATAGCTGGATTCCTCGGGAGAAGTTAGAAAAGGTTTCTATCAAGGTAAGAAAGATGTGCCGTTTATAATGGCAAATGGTCAGCAGATCAGTCGCAATGTTGGTTATGCCCTTATCCGCTCCGGAGAGTTTGAAACAGTGGACGAGGTGGTTTTCGCAGAAAAAGAGGATCTGAAACTCCTTGGTTCAAGAACCCTTGAAGGTTTTGCCGCAGTTGTAGATGCCCGACGGAAGAAACTCACCGCTGCCGGTCCGCTTCCAGTAGCCTGATTTGCGCCACTAGGGAATCGAAAGAGCAGGATTATTTAGTTTATCTTCTTAAAAAGAGAATTTTAAACGAACAGGTGATATTTTGATGGAAGGAGACAACCTAACTTAAAATTTCTATAAAAAATGAAGAATCTGTTTTCAGATTTTTTAAGTTTTGAAAAATGCCGAGAAAATATCCCTTACAAAATATTCGCAATATTGGAATTATGGCTCATATTGATGCCGGGAAAACCACCACAACCGAGCGAATCTTATATTATACCGGCAAGATTTACAAAATTGGTGAGGTTCATAATGGCGAAGCCACTATGGATTGGATGGACCAAGAAAAAGAGAGAGGGATTACGATTACCTCGGCGGCGACTACCTGTTTTTGGAAGAAGCATCGGATAAATATAATTGATACCCCCGGCCATGTAGATTTTACGGCCGAGGTAGAGCGCTCTTTGAGAATACTGGATGGTGCAATCGCAATCTTTTGTGCCGTAGGCGGTGTAGAATCCCAGACAGAGACTGTCTGGCGGCAGGCAGATAGATACAAGATTCCCCGTCTTGCTTTTATCAACAAGATGGACAGAGTAGGGGCAAACTTCTTTGAAGTGGTCAAGGAGATGGAGGAACGTTTGGGCACAACTCCTCTCCTTATTCAGATTCCTATAGGCGAAGAGGAAGACTTTAATGGTGTGCTTGACCTGGTGAGGATGAAGAGGGTTGTTTTCCAGGAGGAAAATTATGGAGCTACCTTTCATGAGGAAGAAGTAGATGAGGCATTGAAAGAGGAAGCAGCGGAGTATCGCGAGAGGCTGATTGAAAAATTGGGAGAGAAAGACGAGGAGATTTTATCTGCCTATGTGCACAGCGAGGAAGTAAGTGAGGAAAAACTCAAGGCGGTAATTAGAAGACTGACGATTGAGAATAAAATAGTTCCTGTTCTTTGTGGTAGTTCTTTGAAAAATAAAGGTGTACAGCTTTTGTTGAACGCAGTTGTTGATTATCTCCCTTCGCCTTTAGATATTCCGCCAGTAGAGGGAATAAACCCGAAGAGCAGCAAAGAAGAGAAAAGGTTGGTAAGTGATAAAGAACCATTTACGGCTCTGGTTTTTAAGATTAGCAGTGACCCTTATGTAGGTAAATTGATATTCTTCCGGGTTTATTCTGGACATCTGAAAGTAGGTTCTTTTGTCTGGAATGCTAATTCCGGCACAAAAGAGAGAGTGGGGAGGATCCTCCAGATGCATGCCAACAAGCGCGAGGAAAGAGAAGAGATTTTTTGCGGAGATATTGCTGCCACTCTGGGATTAAAAGAGGTGCGTACAGGCGATACCCTATGTCTTCCCGAGCATCCCATAGTTTTGGAAGCAATGCATTTTCCCGAGCCGGTAATCTCCCTGGCTATCGAACCAAAGACAAAGGCCGACCGTGATAAACTTAACTCCGCTTTAAATAAACTCTCCGAAGAAGACCCTACTTTTAAGATTAGCACCGACTCAGAAACCGAACAGACAATAATTTCGGGAATGGGGCAGCTGCATCTCGAGATATTGAAAGAGCGGATGATTCGCGAATTTGGGGTTGATGCCAATGTGGGAAAACCGCAGGTTTCTTATCGGGAGACAATTACTAAAGGAGCAGAGAGCGAGGGAAAGTTTATCAGGCAGACCGGTGGCCATGGTCAATATGGGCATGTTCTATTGAAATTAGAACCCCTGGAAAGTGGGATGGGTTTAGAGTTTGTAAATAAAATTAAAGGAGGGGTAATCCCCCAGGAGTTTATACCGGCAGTAAAAAAGGGTGTAGAGGAGGCAGCGGAGGGAGGAGTATTAGCCGGTTATCCAGTAACGGATTTAAAGGTTATCTTAAAAGACGGTTCTTTTCATGAGGTAGATTCCTCAGAGTTAGCCTTTCGCTTGGCTGCCTCTATTGCTTTTAAAGATGGCGTGAAAAAGGCTATTCCCTTTCTTTTAGAGCCGATAATGAGTATTGAAATAGTTACTCCCGAGGAATATGTAGGGGAAGTCTTGGGGAACTTTAATTCCAAGCGCGGAATGATAGAGTGGATAAAGGAAAGAAAGGGAATAAAAGTAATCCGGGGATTTGTCCCTCTTGCTGAGATGTTTGGCTATGCTACTTCTCTGCGTTCCTTGACACAGGGAAGAGGAACCTATACAATGGAACCCTCGCATTATGCCCGGGTTCCCGAAGATATTGCAGCGAAGATAATAAAGTGATAGTAAATAAAAGCGAAATGGACTTTGTGCATTTCTATTCTTCGCTTCGCTTACCCTTACGAGCCCAGGCAGGCTCTCGCCTTCAAGTATAATTAGAGGCAACTTCTCTATCGCCTCTATAAGGATTCGGCGAGAAAGGAAAGGTAAAAAACAAAAAGCGTCCCGAAGTTTCGGGACTATCCTCGTTCCCCTTCGGGGAACTTCGGCTCTCGCTTCGCGAGAAAGGAAAAGTAATATAGGGGCAACTTCTCTATCGCCTCTATAAGGAGTCC
>JAGGUG010000121.1 GCA_021158625.1 Candidatus Omnitrophota bacterium
GTTGCGGTTGCGTAGCTGGAAACGGTTACCGTTTATATTAAAAGTAATAAACGCAACCGTTTAACGTTGGACGATTCGAGCTACGCAACCCTTCAACGATTGACGATTTTATTTCTTTCTCTCTACTTGCTACTTGCCCCGTTAGAAATACTGCCAATGATTTTATCTCGAATTATGAAGGTTTCTTTTATATTGCAGGAGGATTTCTAACGGGGCTTGCTACTTGCTATTTTAAAGTGTGAATATGCAACAGAAGATAAAGAATATAAGAGAAAAATTTTTAAGAGAAGTAGAAGAAACTTCTACCCCTCAAGGAATAGAGAATCTGAAGATAAAATACTTAGGTAGAAAGGGGGAGGTTACTAAACTACTGAAAGAGATTAAGAATTTCTCTCCTGCTGAGCGCGCAGGAATTGGAAAACTAATCAACGACTTAAAGAAAGAAATTACTCAGTCTATTCAGCAGCGTCTTGAATCTTTAAGTAAAGAGGTCAAGGAAAAAAAAGGCGATATTACCCTGCCGGGAACCTTTTCCTCCTTAGGCCATTTGCATCCCTTAAGTCAGATTATCAATCAGATTGAGGAGATCTTCCAGAGATTGAATTTTCGCATTGTAGATGGCCCGGAGATTGAAGATGAGTATCATAACTTTGAGGCCCTGAACATTCCCTTAGACCATCCCTCGCGCGATGCCTTTGATACATTCTACTTAAAGAGCAAAGAGCAAAGCGCAAAGGGCAAAGAGGTAGGAAAGAGAAGCGAACGGTTGCTTCTGCGGAGTCAGACCTCACCGGTGCAGATAAGGGTGATGGAGAAAGAAAAACCGCCTTTGCGCATAATCAGCGCAGGTAAGGTATATAGACCCGATGCCACCGATGCCTCGCATGCCTCTATGTTCCACCAGGTAGAAGGGTTTATGGTTGATGAAGAGGTCAGTTTTGCCAATTTAAAGGGTATACTCTCTATTTTTGTCAAAGAGATGTTTGGCGAAGATGTGCAGATGAGATTTCGCCCTCACTATTTCCCTTTTACCGAGCCCAGCGCTGAGGTGGACATCTCCTGCTTACTCTGTAAAGGAAAGGGGTGCTCGGCTTGTGGGAATAAAGGGTGGATAGAAATTTTAGGCGCGGGGATGATTAGCCCCAGGGTTTTTGAAAGGGTAGGGTATGACCCCGATAAGGTATCTGGATTTGCCTTTGGTATGGGCGTGGAGCGGATTGCGATGCTCAAGTTTAACATCCGGGACATCCGCCTCTTTTTTGAAAACGATATCAGATTTCTCCAGCAGTTCTAATTTTTGTCCGAAGCGAAACTTCGGACAAAGAGAGATAAAGATATGATTGTCAGTAAACAGATTGAGATTAAAACTAAAGGGCACACCGATATTATTGATATTACCCCTCTCGTAGAGAAAAAGTTAGCCGAGACAGGTTTATCTATAGGGACACTGACAGTTTTTGTTATTGGTTCGACTGCCGGTGTAACCACGATTGAATACGAGCCGGGGTTGCTCAAGGATTTGCAGGTTGCTTTTGAGAGCGTTGCTCCCCTGAAAGGCGATTATGAGCATAATCTCCGCTGGGGTGACGGGAACGGCTATGCCCATATCCGCGCTTCTTTGCTAAAAGCAAGCTTAACAATCCCTTTTGTAAATAAGAGATTAACTCTGGGGACCTGGCAGCAAGTCGTGTTTGTTGATTTTGACAATCGTCCCCGTCAGCGCAAGATAGCCCTGCAATTTATGGGAGAATAAGAAGAAGACAGAGAACAGAAGACCGAAGACAGATTTGCTGGTATTGCCAAGAAAGAAAAATAATGCTTCCTCAGGGAATCCGTCCGACTACTCAAAAAGTAAAACAGGCACTCTTTAATATTTTAGCCGGCAGAATAAAGAACACCAAGGTTTTGGAACTATTTGCCGGCAGTGGGAATTTAGGCATAGAAGCATTAAACCGCGGGGCAGAAAAGGTAGTTTTTGTAGATAATGATTTTGCCTGTATAGATGCAATCAGGCAAAATCTGAAGAGGCGGGATTTCTTAGAGGCAGCCGAGATAAAGCGCTTGGATTTTGAAAAGGCGCTTTCCTCTTTTGCAAAGAAGGAAGAAAGATTTGACCTCATTTTTGCCGACCCACCTTACGAGCAAAGGTTGGGAGAAAAAATCTTGCAGAAAGTTAGCCAATGTGATATACTTTTCCCTGATGGTCTACTAATAATTGAGCATTATAAAAAAGAGATTTTACCACAAGAGGTAGGTAATTTAATTTTAAAAAAGCAGAGGAAATACGGAGACACGGTTCTATCATTTTACGAACCTTGTTCAAGAAATTCCAAGCACCAAGCACCAAATAACAAACAAATCACAAGCACCAAAATCCAAACAATCTAGATTTTCTTTGTTTTGGTCATTGGAATTTGGTTATTGGAATTTATTTGAGATTTGGAATTTGTGATTTGGAATTTCTTAAGTTTCATTTATGAAAGCAGTCTATCCAGGAAGTTTTGACCCTCCAACCTATGGCCATTTAGACCTTATCAAGCGCGCCTCGCAAATCTTTGAACAGGTTATTGTAGTAGTAGGGGATAATCCTCAGAAGAAATCTGTTTTTTCCTTAGAAAAAAGGATAGAATTGATGAAAGTGGCAATCAAGGATTTCCCCAATGTTTGTATAGATAAATTCACCGGTTTAATTATTGATTATCTTAAAAATAAAAATGTAAAGATAGTTATTCGCGGCTTAAGGGCTATCTCTGATTTTGAATATGAATTTCAGATGGCTTTGACCAATAGAAAGATGCACCCAAAGATAGAAACAATTTTTATGATGCCCGATGAGTCCTATTCTTATCTCTCTTCTAAACTAATCAAGGAGGTAGCCAGTTTAGGAGGCGATGTAAGCCAATTTGTGCCGCCGTTTGTGGAAGAAGAATTGAAAAGGCTACACGCGGCACGCTAAAAAGAAAAAGCGTGAAGCATGAGTATCTTGACCCAAATTCGGGAGAGAGCAAAATCTAATCTGCAGAGGATAATCCTTTGCGAAGCCGGGGATAGCCGAATAATCAGAGCAACCCGAGAGATTATATCTCAGCAGATAGCCAGAATTGTCCTTGTAGGAGAAAAAGAAACAATTCTAAGCAGTTTTTCTCTTGAGGAGATTAAACAACTTGAGATTGTCAACTCTGATGAAGACCCGCTTTATCTATCGGCGAGGTTATTAAAAGAGGGCAGAGCAGATGGCTTGGTGGCCGGAGCAACGCGAACTACAGCCGATGTCTTAAAGAGCCTGATTTCAATCTTAGGGTGTAAGGATTCTCTTTCTATTTCGGGTGCATTTCTGATGGAGGTTGCCAATTGCTCATCAGGAGAAGAAGGAGTTTTTATCTTTGCTGATTGCGGTGTAATTCCTGAGCCTTCAGCAAAGCAGTTGGCAAATATTGCTATTGCTTCGGCAGATTTATTTAGGTTGCTCATAAACAAAGAGCCAAAAGTAGCGATGCTTTCCTTTTCTACAAACGGAAGCGCTACCCATAGACTTCTGGATAAGGTAATTGAAGCAACCAATATAGTAAAGGAGATTTCTCCGGACCTAAAGATTGACGGAGAAATCCAGGCAGATGCCGCTTTGGTCCCGGAGATTGCCGAGCGCAAATTCCCCGGGAGTAAAATTAAAGGAAAAGCAAATGTGCTGATATTTCCCGATTTAAACTCTGGGAATATTGCCTATAAGCTGACTGAAAGATTGGCAAAGGCGAGAGCAGTTGGGCCTTTGCTGCAGAATTTAAGGAAACCCGTGAGCGACCTATCGCGGGGATGCGCTGTCCAGGACATTGTTGATGCGGTGGCGGTTACGGCTGTCCGCGCGGCAACCTAATGAAACAAACAAGTCTGACTTAAATGTTTTATTAAATGTCTCTCTCATTAAACACATGAAAATTCTGGTAATAAATTGTGGGAGTTCGTCAATAAAATACGAGTTAGTAAACCTCAAATCTTATCTCTCCGCAGACAGGAAATCAGAGGTAATTGTCCGGGGGGTAATAGAAAAGATTGGTATTGATATAAAGAGCCATGAGGTTGGTTTAGAGATAATTCTTGACCGCCTTATGCAGCCGCCTGATGCAGTTGTTCAGAACAAGAAAGAACTTGCCGCAGTCGGCCATCGGGTTGTCCACGGAGGAGAAAAGTTTAAAAGAGCCGTTTTAATAGATGAAAAGATAATAAAGAGCATCCGCAGTCATTTTGAACTTGCTCCTTTACACAATCCGCCTAACCTGATGGGGATTGAGGCGGCGAAGAAATTGCTTCCCGATATTCCCCAGGTGGCTGTTTTTGACACCGCCTTTCATCAGACAATGCCTGCTTCTGCCTATCTTTATGCCCTGCCTTACCGTTTTTATGAACAATACGGGATTCGCCGCTATGGCTTTCACGGCACCAGCCATAAGTATGTGGCCTTAGAGGCAAGCAGAATTTTAAAAAAACCTCTCAAGAAATTGAAACTAATTACCTGCCATCTGGGAAATGGCTGTAGTTTGGCGGCAATCAAGGAAGGCAAATCCATAGATACCAGTATGGGGTTTACCCCTTTAGAGGGGCTGATAATGGGCACGCGTTGCGGCGATATTGACCCGGCGATAGTATTTTATCTGATGCGAAAAGAAGGATTGAGCGCAGAGCAAATAAACGAATTGTTAAATAAGAAGAGCGGCCTGTTGGGGCTGTCGGATATCAGCAGTGATATGCGCGATATTTTAAGAATGGCAGATAAGGATAATCCACGAGCGAAGATTACCCTGGAGGTATTTATCTATCGTCTCAAGAAATATATCGGCGCCTATATTGCGGCAATGAACGGGATTGATGCTCTTATCTTTACCGCCGGCATTGGCGAGAATGTCCAGATAATCAGGGAAAGGATAAAGAGAGAACTCTCTTATCTATTAAAGGACGCTCAGATTTTGGTTATCCCCACCAATGAAGAACTGATGATTGCTCAGGAAACAGCAGAGGTGATAAAAAAAGTAAAGAGTAGCGAGTAGAGAGAAAAAAGTGCTTGACAAGGTCAAGTTGTTGTGGTAAAAGATAAATGAAGCCACGATTTAGGCGACCCCGAAACTTCGGGGGAGACTAAATTGTATGCTTGAATTTCTCAGCACTAATTTTTCAGGATGCTTAACCAAAGTAGAAAATTAGTGCTGGGTCAATGCGTTCAGATAATCCCGAAATTTCGGGATTATGAACTTATTAAAGGGGGTGAGAAAGGATGTTGAAGATGTTGAGAAACCGAAAGGGCTTTACGCTGGTAGAGATTATGATTGTCGTTGCCATCATCGCTCTATTGGCGGCAATTGCTATCCCGAATATTATCCGACCAAGAATGACTGCCAATGAGACAGCTGCCCAGGCAACTTTAAGGACATTCTCTACTGCCTGCGAGACCTATGCTACGGCAAATAATGGAGCCTACCCTACAGCTGAAACAGATTTACTCGAAGCAACTCCTCCCTATCTTAATAAGAGTTTAGTAGGAACGACGGGAGGATATACTTTTACCGAGGCATTTGCTGATGGTGGCGCAGGTTATTCTATGAAGGCGGAGCCAGTTTCTTTTGGAAAAACAGGTAATCATTCCTACTGTATTAAAACAGGGGGGGTGGAAAGCAGTGCAGCTGCGGCAACAATTGATTGTACTCCATAATTAAATATTTCTCTCCCTTGAGTTCTAAAAAACGGCGGAGAATTTTTTCTCCGTCGTTTTTTTTATTAGCCCTGTTAAATAGACCTCGGCCTAAAACTCAAAGGAATTTTATTTAACAGGGTAAAAATTATTTAACAGGGTTGACTTGCGAAATATTTGTGTTATTATATTACTATGATAAAAAAGAGAGGGTTTACCCCGTTAGAGAAATTTACAATCCAAAACAAGGAAGATATTTATAATGATGTTAGAGAACGCTCGAAGTGTTCTCTAACGGGGTTTACCCTATTAGAACTAATCTGTGCCGTGGCTATTTTGGTAGTCGCTTTGGTAGGGCTATTAAGTTCATATACGGGTTCTCTTAATCTTATCCAGGCCAATACGAATACTTCTATCGCTGTTAATGAAGCTCAGCGGATAATCGAGGAAATGCGCAAGCGCAATCTGCGGGCTAATATAGTCAGTGAGGATTGGCCGGCCTGGGTAATAAGCGAAGGGTGTAATTGTCTCAGCAATGAGAGCATAAATGTAACTTATCCGGATGGAACTGACGCAGACCCCTTGCAGATTTTGGTCAGGGTCAACTGGACAGAGAAAGGAAGAGCGCGAAATGTAGAGCTGGTGACTCTCCTCACAGAAAGATGAGTAAGGCGAATTTAGGCGAATTTAAACAACGCGAATTTACCCTGTTAAATAATCCCGAATAAGTCGGGATTCCGCCTTTGGCGGATTTAACAGGGTGAACACGAATGACAAATTGTAAATCTGCGGGTTTCACTTTAGTAGAAATAATCTTTGTTGTTTTTTTCTCTACAATTATTCTGGGAATGATGTGGTCAATCTTGTCAACCGGGAGAGATACTTACTATACTGCCGATACAAAGATTGAAATCCAGGATAATCTGAGGTTAGGAATGGATAGAATGATAAAAGAATTACGAGAAGCGAGTTCTATTGACGGAACTATTTTTGATGCAAGCGGTATCAGCGACGATTTTTTGAGGTTTACGCTAGATGGAAATACAGTAGAGTATTCAAGAGTAAACAATCAATTAATACGAACTGAGAGTGGAAACACTGACATTTTAGCCAATAATATCAATTCTCTTCGTTTTACTCTTTTCGGAGGAAATATGCTGGAGATAGATTTAGGCGGGAGAAAAATTACAGCATTAAGAAGACAACTAAATTTTAATCTGACTTCGCGGGTGGTGTTAAGGAACTAAATGAAACTTGGTTTTGCGGAGCACGAAGTGTTTCGCAAAGCCTTAGTTGAATTTACCCAGCACTAATTTTTCAGGATGCTTAACCAAAGTAGAAAATTAGTGCTGGGTCAATGCGCCCAAATAACTTACATCCTGCAAAGCACTCTGTAAGTTAGGGGCTTATTGAATGAAAAATAAAAAAGGATTTTTACTCATTACATCTTATTTAGTCATTATTGTTTTGCTGATTTTAGGCAGTGCCTTTCTCCTGCGCAGTGTTAATGAAAATAAGCTTATCCAGCGGGAGATAATGGGCAAGCAGGCATTCTATCTTGCCGAGGCCGGGATTGATAAAGGGCTTGTGAGAAGAAGACAGGGGCAGTCCGCGGGTGTTATTAATCAATGCCTGCAGGGTATTGGTTGCTATAGTTGTAATTGGCACGAGACAGCTCCCGGGAGCAATAGATGGATAATTACTTCCACTGGTACTGTGGGAGGAATTAGCCGCACAGTACAAATGGAGGTAATTCCGGATACCTATGCCCGCTATCTTTATTTTACCAACAGCGAGTATTTCCGCTGGTGGTGGTGGCGGATTCCAGTCTGGTTTGTGACCGGAGATTTTTTAGGTGGTCCTTTACAGACAAACGGTCA
>JAGGUG010000042.1 GCA_021158625.1 Candidatus Omnitrophota bacterium
AAAAATTAGCTGCCTTTGTTTGTCAGCAAGAAGAAATCAAAGATGGTTATCTGAGTGTAGCATTAGTTAAGGATAAAAAAATAAGAGAGATTAATAGAAGATATCGCCGGGTCAATCAAACCACTGATGTCTTGGCTTTTGATTTAAGCGGTTCCCCAGCACTTTTTCAGAGAGGTTCGGCCAAAGGAGAAAAGGGGCGAGGACTTGTTGGTGATATTATTCTCTCCGTAGAAACAGCGGAGAGGAAAGCAAGAGAGTTAAAGCACAGTTTAGAAGAGGAACTCTTTTTATACCTTACCCACGGGATTCTCCATTTAGCGGGCTATGATGATACCGATAGAAAAGAATACTTGAGGATGAAGAAGAGGCAAGAGCAACTGTTGAGAAAATTCCAAATCACAAATCATAAATCCATAAAACCGTCAATCGTTGAAGGGTTGCGTAACTCGAATCGTCCAGCGTCGAACGGTTGCGTCTGTTAATTACACGATTACCGATAGACGTTCAACGTTTCCAGCTACGCAACCGTAAAACGGAAGACGAAACACTGGAATTTAATATAATTATGTTCAAAAAACTTCGCAATGGTTTTTTCACCGGCGTAGCTCTGCTTTTGCCGGCAGTGCTCACTATTATCATTATAAAGTGGGCAGTAACGAAATTGGACAATCTAATTTTGGAGCCGCTTGTTCTCTTTATCCGACCTCTTGTTTCTAATATAGAATTTACCTATTTACTCATTTTGATAAAGGGATTTCTTTTTCTTCTGATAATTTTGTTAATTGCCCTGATTGGTTTAGCGGCTAAGAATATGGCTGTGCGCCGCCTTTTTTCTTTCTGGGAAAGGTTATTGTTTAAAGTCCCTTTTATAAGCAAGGTTTATATCACCATCAAGCAGATAAGCAGTGCCTTTTTAGGAGAAAAAAGACACATCTTTCAGAGAGTGGTTTTGGTTGAGTATCCGCGCAAGGGGTTATATTGCTTAGGATTTGTGACTTCTTCGCTCCAGAGCAAGATTCAGAATAAACTTCCTCGTCTGGAGAAAAAGGAGGACCCTCTTAAATTGTCCGCCGAAGGCGACCCCCCCGACACTCGTCGGGGATTTAACAGGGTAAATGTCTTTATCCCTACTACTCCCAATCCCACCAGTGGTTTTTTATTAATAGTTCCTGAGGAGGATGTGATTCCTCTGGATATCTCTGTGGAAGAGGGGATGAAGTTGGTGATTTCCGGGGGGGTCGTATAAATAGCGATTACAGCGATGAACACATCGTCGCAGTCGTTGTAGCGACAAGAGCGAGGATATATTATGAGCCGATTACATCCAGCAGATATTGCCGATATTCTGAGGAATTTAGAGCCAGAAAAACGGAAACTCTTTTTTGATTCTCTCAAGCCCGAAGTAGGAGCAAAGGTTCTCTCAGAGTTAGACCCGCTGAGTGAGGCAGAGTTATTAAAGGAACTCGAGAGCCCGCAGTTATCCAGGATCTTAAATGTAATGCCTTCTGATGATGCTGCTGATGTTGTTGCTGATCTTTCTCAGGAGAAGCAAGATAAGGTTCTTCAACTTATGGACAAGGAAGAATCCGCAGATGTCAAGGAACTTTTAAAATATCCGGAGGAGAGCGCCGGTGGAATAATGACCACCGATTTTTTTGCTCTAAATGAGAATGTTACCGCTGGCGAGGCAATCGTTTCTCTGCGCAAATATGTCCAGAAAGCCCCATCCCCTTTCTTCATTTATGTTGTAGATGAAGAGAAAAAATTAAGGGGGATTCTTCCTATACACAATCTGATTATTGTCTCTCCACAAAAGAAGTTAAAGGAAATTATGGATGAGGAGGTAATCAGCGTTCCGGTGGACCTTGATCAGGAAAAGGTAGCCCAGATAGTAGCAAAGTATAATCTGACCGTAGTTCCGGTAGTAGATAATATGGGCAAATTAGTGGGGATAATTACCTCTGATGATATAATCGATGTTATTGAAGAGGAGGCCGAAGAGGATATCTATCATATGGCCGGAAGCGATGAAGAGAAGCTGAGCAATTCTGTTTTTAAGATTGCCCGCGGGCGTTTATTCTGGTTGGTTGTTACCCTATTTGGGGGACTTTTTGCCTGCCTTATATTGCGCAGTTTTCGTTTGGCCTTAGAAAGAATAGTCGCCCTGGCCTTTTTTATTCCGGTGATGATGGATATGGCGGGTAATGTGGGAACACAATCGTCAACGGTGGTTGTGCGTAGTTTAGCCACCAGCAACATAAACTTTTCCAGGATATGGAAGGTTTTGTTTAAAGAGGTAAAGATTGCGGCGTTAATCGGGCTGATGTGTGGTTTGGGAGTAGGGGTTATTGCTATTTTTTTAGGAGGACAGGGATTGACCTTAGGAGTAGTGGTGGGTATTTCTATGTTTACGGCAATCCTCGTAGCCGCTCTTACAGGCACAGCTGTTCCCTTCGTCTTTAGACATTTTAGGATTGACCCCGCTTTTGCCTCCGGGCCAATTGTTACTACTATAAACGATATTACTGCTTTGTCAATCTATTTTATATTAGCGAATGTTTTGTTCAGGGTGATGGGATAGTGGCTATTCAAAAAGCAGAAGGAATTGTTCTCAAGAGGAAACATTTCCGCGAAAAAAGTCTCTTGCTCAGTCTTTACACCTATCAGTTTGGAAAGATAAACGGCATCCTCAAGGGAAAGACCTCTATTCAATCGCCTGCTTATGTGGAGGTTGTCTTTTATCCTCATAAAAAAGGGCTTCACTTTATCAGTGAGTGTAATTTAAAGGATTCTTTCACCAATCTGAATAAATCTTTACTCGCCTTAGGAGCGGCTAATTATTTTTCTGAATTGGTAGATGAATTAACCTTTCCCGAGCAGAGGAACAGACGATTATTTAATCTACTTTTTGTGGCCATTTCCTTTCTGACAAAGGAAGATATTTCCGAGGCAGATATAAGGCGGTTCATTTCTATCTTTGAAATAAAATTGCTTGGTTTATTAGGGGTTTTCCCATCCTCGGGTTCGGGTTACCATTTCCACCCCAGGGGTGGAAATGGTAGTATTCTACCCGGGACAGTGGCTTCTCTGTCTTACTTAAAAAGAGAGGATATGAAGAAGGGGCTTTTGCTCAAGATAAGTCCCCAGATCAACAGGCAAATTCGGGAGGTCTTAGAAAATTTGCTATCCGTCCATCTGGAGAAGAAATTAAAATCGCAGGAGTTTCTCGAGAAAGTAGCGAGTAGCCCTACTACACTAAAGCTTCGTAGGACAGGCAAGTAGAGAGTAGAGAGAAAGAAATAAAATCGTCAATCGTTGAAGGGTTGCGTAGCTCGAATCGTCCAACGTTAAACGGTTGCGTTTATTACTTTTAATATAAACGGTAACCGTTTCCAGCTACGCAACCGCAAC
>JAGGUG010000075.1 GCA_021158625.1 Candidatus Omnitrophota bacterium
CATCAATCCTCAAAATAAAACTACTCAGCAGTTTCGAAATATTTTCCAAATCCTTCAAGCTAACAACCTCTACCGGGGTATGCATATATCTATTAGGAATACTTACCAGCCCCGTAGCCACGCCTGCTTTGGTAAGTTGAAGGACATTGGCATCCGTAGGCGTAGCCCCGGGTGTGCTATCTACCTGATAAGGAATCCTTTCTTGTTCTGCCGTTTCAATAAGAAGGTCAAAGACCTTAGAGGTAACATTGGGGCCGCGATTGATTACCGGGCCTCCGCCGAGCTTTATATCTCCTATCTTCCTTTTATCCATACCCGGGCAATCTGTGGCAAAGGTTACATCTATGGCAATGCCAATATCCGGGCTGATTCCATATGCGCTTGTCTTTGCCCCGCGCAAACCAATTTCCTCCTGAACAGTAGCCACGCCATAAACCGAGGATTTAATCTTCTCTTGAGAAAGCAACCTCAAGGTCTCACTCACTATAAAAGCCCCGGCTTTATCGTCAAAACCTCTTGCTACTACCAAATCATCGCGCAGCGCTTCAAATCCTACTGCCGGCACTGCCGGATCCCCAATATCTAAAATGGACCTTGCCTCCTTTTCGTCCTTTGCCCCAATATCAATGTACAACTCCTCAATCTTGGAAATCTTTTTTTTCTCCTCCTCTTCTAAAAGATGCTTTGGTTTTCTGCCAACCACCCCTAATACCTTTGCTTTTTTGGTTTTGAGCCAGACCCGCTGGCCGGGAACCAAATGTAAATCAACCCCCCCAATAGTAGAAAAATAGACATAGCCCTCTTTATCAATATACTTCACCATATAACCAATCTCGTCAATATGTCCGGCAAGCATAATCCGCGGCTTTCCATTTTTATTCAACACTGCAATCGTATTGCCGTGCACATCGGTTTTAACTTCATCAGCAAAATCTTTTGTCCTCTCTTTCCATACCTTAACCGCTTCTTCCTCAAAGCCGGACGGACTGATAGTTTCCACCAATCCTTTCAAAAACTCTAACGATTTCTTTTCCATTGCTTCCCCCTTTTTTCTTACCTTGATGAGAGCCGGAGCGACTTCATCTTCCTAACCTCTCTCCTCTCTCCTTAATGAAACATTTAAGTCAGACTTGTTTGTTTCATTAAACCCTCGCCACGGTCACTTCCTTCTGGTTTTGATACTTCCCTTTTCTATCGGCATAGGAAACCCTGCAAGCCTCATCTGCCTCAAAAAATAAAATCTGGGCAATCCCTTCTCCCGTATGAAGCCTTGCCGGCAGAGGAGTAATGTTAGAAATCTGCATCGTAAGATAGCCTTGCCACTCTGCCTCCAAAGGGGTGACATTGACAATAATGCCGCAGCGAGTATAAGTGGATTTACCAAAACAAAGTCCGATGACATTGCGAGGAATCTTAAAATATTCTTTTGACTGAGCCAAGACAAAAGAATGGGCGGGAATGACACAGACATCAGAGATGATATCCCGAAATAGATTATTGTCAATTTTTTTAGGGTCTATAATATCAACGGCCTCCTTCTCTCCAGCAAAAACCTTAAATTTATTATCCAGGCGAATATCATAGCCATAAGAAGAAAGCCCGTAAGAAATCTTACCTTTGCTTATCAGCTGCGGAGTGAATGGCTTTATCATCTCCCTCTCTTTCGCCATCCTCTCAATCCATTTGTCAGATTTGATGGACATTCTTATATTCTCGTAGATTAAAGCGTAGGGTTGCGTCGCTAAAAAGCCGTTGCGGAGCCCGAGCGGGCACGGTTCTGCCGAAGGCAGAGAGCGAGGGCGAGCACCAGTTCCTTGTATCGGCGATAGAGAAGTTGCCGATAGATACTTGAGCAGCAATCGCCTCGCTGGGGCGATTGACTGCGGGATTCCTTATAAGGGCGATAGAGAAGTTGCCCGTATATTATACCTGCTTTGTGCGACCAACCCTACGCTAAGAATAAACTTTTAAAGCGCAAAACTCATCCCCGCACATTGAACAACCACCTTCCTTTAATCTCGGCTCTTTATCTATAAGTTCCTTAAACCTCCGGGCATCAATAGCATATTTGAGCATTTCATTCCAATCAAACCTTTTGCGGGCACGAGACATTGCCCTACTCTCGGCAACCGCCTTTTTATTACCCCGGGCGAGGTCGGCAATGTTTGCGGCAATCTTGGTAATCACTACACCTTGACGCACATCATCAATATCCGGCAGACCAATATGCTCTTTGGGAGTCACATAACAAAGAAAATCTGCGCCGTAATAGCCGGCCAGAGCCCCTCCGATGGCACAAGCAATATGGTCATAGCCAACAGCGGTATCGATTGGCAGCGGCCCCAAGACATAAAAAGGTGCGCTAGCACAAATTTCCTTTTCCAACTGGACATTCTTCTCAATCTCGCTTAAGGGAATATGTCCCGGCCCCTCTATCATTACCTGGACGCCCCTTTCTCGCGCTCTCTGGGCAAGTTCACCTAAAACCCTTAATTCATAAATCTGGGCCTCATCTGTGGAATCAGCGATGCAACCCGGTCTCAAACCGTCGCCCAGGCTTATGGTCACATCGTATTCACGAGCGATATCTAAGACCTCATCAAAATGCTGATAGAGAAAATTCTCCTTGTTGCTTTTTTTCATCCAGTGAAGGAGAAACGAGCCGCCTCGCGAGACCACCGGCATCAATCTCTTTTTAACCAATCTCAAACCTGCTTGAGTAACCCCGGCGTGGACAGTGGTAAAATCTACCCCCTCCTTTGCCTGTCTCTCGTAAACCCGAAGATAATCTTCAATGCTCAGTTCCTCTATTCCTCCCGCCTCAATTGCCGCTTGATAGATAGGCACAGTCCCCAAAGGCAGAGGACATCCCCCAATTATGCCTCCTCTTATCTCATCAATCTCACTGCTATCTCTGGCAATGGTCAAATCCATTATCGCATCTGCCTTTGCCTCTATTGCTACCTTTAATTTATGCAACTCTGTTTTTAAACTCATATTTTGCGGAGAGGCACCAATATTGGCATTAACCTTGACTTCCAGACCCTTGCCTATACCAATCGGCTTGAGATTCTGGTGATTCTTATTAGCCGGGATGACTGTTAAACCAGCGGCAATATCCCTTCTTAACACCTCAACATCAATACCCTCTTGCCTGGCGACATAGGTCATCTCAGGCGTCAATTCACCTTTTTTTGCTTTTTCTAATTGAGTCATAACAACTCAACTTTGGCATTTTGCCAAAGTTGAGAAATTCCAAATCACAAATTACAAGCTTCAAATAAATCCCAATTGCCCCTGTTAAATGCCGATTCGTGGCAATTTCGCCTCTGTCAGAATTATTTAACAGGGTGAACCGAAACAGTTTGGAATTTGAAAATTGGAATTTGGAATTTATTTGTTATTTGGTGCTTGGTGCTTGGAGTTTTAATTGCTCTACATACTCCTGCGCCGAAAAGGCAGCAAAAGCGCCATCTCCGCAAGCAGTTATTACCTGCCTTAAAATAGTGCTTCGACAATCGCCACAAGCAAAAATACCCTCTACTGATGTCCTCATTCTACTGTCCACAACAACATAGCCCTTCTCATCCAGCTCTACCACTCCTCTGGCAAAATCTGTATTGGGTAGTAATCCAGCAAAAATAAATACCCCATCACAAGAAAGAACGCTTTTCTCTTTGGTTTTAAGATTTATTATTCTCACTCCCTCAACTTTCTCCCTGCCTAAAATCTCCTCTGCCACCGAATCCCAGCGAACATCTATCTTCTGCTCTGAAAACAGCCTTTCCTGTAAAATCTTTGTTGCTCTTAGTTTGTCTCGGCGGTGGAGCAAAGTCACTTTCCTAACAAACCTGGTTAGATACAACGCCTCCTTTACTGCACTGTCGCCACCTCCGATTACAACCACCTCTCTATCTCTAAAAAATGGACCGTCACAGGTTGCGCAATAAGAAACTCCTTTGCCCCGAAATTCTTTTTCGCCCTTTACTCCCAACTCCTTAGGCCGAGCACCAGAAGCAATAATCAGAGAAAGAGAATTGTATACCTCGCTTTCTGTTTCAATCTTGATTTCCTTGATTGAGGTTAAACCTCGCTCAACATTCTTTACCCTTGCTTGCTTAAATTCAACCCCAAACTCCTTTGCTTGCTTTTTAAACCTCTCTATTAAATCTAAACCACCAATCCCCTCGGGAAAACCGGGATAATTCTCTATCTGAAAAGTGGTCGTAACCTGGGGAGATAGCGTAAAATCTTCTACCAATAAGGTTCTTAACCTTGCCCGCGAGGTATATATTCCAGCGGTCAAACCGGCTGGCCCTCCTCCAATAATAATTACATCGTATAGTTGCACGATGCACCCTCCGCTCTTTTGTCCAAAGAAGTTTTGTCCGAAGCGAAACTTCGGACATGTTCAAGTGTTCAAGCACCTTTGTCCGAAGCGAAACTTCGGACATCGGGTATATTCAAATTTCGCTCATCCCTACTCCGGCAATCGCCGCTTTACAATCAGGGCAATGAGCCTCTTGAATAAAATTCTCCAATACGCTAAAGCCACTGCGGCGAATCAAAAGCCGACCACAATTAGGGCAATATGTATTTATCTTTTCCCTGTCGGCAATATTGCCTTCATAGACATAACGCAAGCCTGCTTTTAGACCAATCTCCTTTGCCTTCTCAAGTGTAGTTAAAGGAGTAATGGGGGCATTCATCTTATAAGCCGGGAAAAATCTGCTCAGATGCCAGGGGGTATCGGGACCTAATTCCTGAACAATAAACTCCGCCATATCTCTTAACTCTTCAACACTATCATTAATTTCGGGAATAATCAAGGTAGTCACTTCTAACCAGATACCATATTTTTTTATCTGTTTCAGGTTATTCAAAACCGGCTGTAAATATCCGCCAATATAACGCCGATAGGTTTCATCACGAAATGCTTTTAAATCTACATTAGCCGCATCTAAATAAGGCCAAAATTCTTTAAGCATCTCTTCGCTCATATACCCGTTGCTAATATAGATATTGGCTAAACCAACACCCTGAGCGCGGCGGGCAATATCATAAGCATATTCAAAGAATATGGTTGGCTCGGTATAGGTATAGGCAATACTCTGACAACCGCTTTCTTGGGCAGTGGCTACAATTTTGGCTGGGTTTACCTCTTTGCTATTTTGAGAAGAAAAAATCTGCGAAATCTCCCAGTTTTGACACCAGAGACAGTGGAAATTACAACCGCAAGTAGCAATGGAATAAGCCAAGGACCCGGGATAAAAATGAAACAGCGGTTTCTTTTCTATCGGGTCAATGTGCTGGGCAACTGGCTTTCCATAGACCAGACTATAAAGCACTCCTCCCTGATTCTCGCGCACTCGGCAAATTCCTCTTTTGCCTTCTCTAATAAGGCAATGATGGGCACAAAGATGGCAGCGAACGCTCTTATCAGGTAGTTTTACATAGAGTAGCGCCTCTTTCATAAAAAATTAGCCTACAATGGGCAAACTTTCCGCACCTCGCTACTTCTTCTTTTTCTTCTTTTTTTTCTTCTTACCGCCTTTGTCTTTACCCCTGTTTCTGTCCTTTACCATTTTTAGTAAGCACGCAACCCGGCCTTTCTGAAAGTACTGGGTTGCTGTGCGCATTCCGCCGTCGCCAAGGCTTTGGCAGATGGGCTTTACTCACTTAAAAATTCCTCTCAAATTCTTAAGGGTATCCTTAATAACATCAATACCGGCGTCTTTTATCTCACCCTTTACTGCCTCAAAAATGCCCTCGGTCTTGCCCTTGAGCATATCCGCGGGCAAACTTGATAACCTCTTCTTTACCTCCTCTATTATTGCTTTTTGCAAAACTGCTTTGTTAATTACCGGCGCATCTAATTTAGTTTCAATCACAAAATCTAATTTTATCCTGTTATCCTCCGGTTTAAGAGTAGAAAACAAGATGGAAAGAGCACTATCTCCAATTGCCTGCCCCCCACCTATTATATCCTGCAAGAGAGGCAAAGCAAGCACTTCCTTTCTCTTTAAAAAGATATTATAGATATCCAGATGACAGACAATATTCAGGTCATTATCGAGAGCGTTCAGTTCAATAAGGGCATCAAGATTTGCCGAGGCAAAATCCTTTAACAAGAGAAGAGAAAGAAAGCGATTGAAGTAAATAAGATTAACATTCTTGATAGTAATTGTTCCATCCATTGATTTATTCAGCATATCTATCCAGCCGTCAGTATTGATTTCTCCCTCTTTCCTCCCCATAGATATCTTGCATCCCCCTTTAAAGTTGGTTTTAGTGAGATTAGGAAATACCAGATTGTTTATAACTAAATTAATATCGTTGAACCTTGCCTTAAATCCTCCCTTCTCTCTTTTGTCCGTGACATAGACCACTCCATCCTGGACGATAAAATGGACGATTATAAGAGAAATTTTTTCTCTTACCTCTTTATCCTTAGCTTCTTTTTTAGAAAGCGCTGATTTGAGAAAGGCGATATTGAGAGCCCCGTTTTTCTCTCTCACAATATTAATCCGCGGCTCAATTATGGATAGATTACTGATAATTAACTTTCGGGAGAGTAAACCCAAGATATTCAAAGAAGCATCAATCTCCTTTATCTCGGCAAGTTTATCTAAACTAATCTGATATAGTCTTATAGTAAGCGGATATTTGATTTCAATTCTGTCTATCTTTGCTCCCGGCAAAACCTCAACCAATTTCTTATTTACAATAGTAGTAGCATTGAGCTTTAAATAAATAAAACCAGCGGTTAAGAGTATAAAAACAACCAGTATAATGGTTACAAAGATACCGATGATCTTCTTCATTCAATAAGCACCTAACCCAGCACTAATTTTCTGCTGTGGTTAAGCATTTCTGAAAAATTAGTGCTGGGTAAGTTCAACTAACAGATTTGCATCCCGAAGTTTCGGGACGCAAATCTAAGTTTCACTTATTTTACCACTTTTTATCTTTTTCAGCAACCCATAATTTAGCAACCCAAAGAGCAGGAAATAATAGGTTACCACCCCTAACAGAGTAAGGGAGAAATGAAAATGAGAAAAAGGTAAACGCGAAAAGAAGGTTGCAGTTTTAATCAAGAAAACAAGGAGAAAACCCTCTATAACGGCGAAGATGGCTGATAAAATAGGAATCGCCGCCGATAAAATAAGCAAAAAACCATCGGCAACAATAAGAAAAAGTAAGGGAACGATTACTAAATTTGCCAATACGGTTATCGGAACAAAGTTCTTAAAATAATAACTAATCAAAGGGAAAATCCCCAACCAAACTGCCAGAGAGGCCGAGAAGGAAGTAATAATAAACCTCTTAACTCTGCGAAACCTCCTTGTCCGAAGCGAAACTTCGGACAGATTCGCCTCCTTCGAATACAAAATTCTCTCTATCTTAGGAGTAAGATAGATTACAAAAAACACGCACAGAAAAGAGAGTTGAAAACCGGGGTCAAATAAATATAAGGGTTGAGCGACCAAGATGAGAAAAGCAGCAAACCCCAAAGAATTATAGATTGACGAGGGGCGATTGAGCAGCCTCGCGGCTAAAATAATAACCGTCAGAATTGTTGCCCTTACTACCGGCACGCGTGCCCCACTGAGAATGGCGTATAGGACTATAAAAACAATAGTAAGCAGATAATACACCCTATAAGGCAGACGCAGGAATTTAAAGAACAAGAGAAAGATAGTTGCTATTATGCCAATGTGCAGCCCGCTTATAGAAAGGATATGAATAGTGCCCGTATTTATAAAGAGCCTTTTTAATTGGGGGGAGATATTAAAACGCTCACCTAATAAAATTGCTTTTAGCAGAGATGCCTCTGGCGAGGATGAATCCCTTGCCACTTCCTTTTTTAAGATTGCCCCCTCAAGAAAAGAGATGCGGGATAAATTTTTATCAATAATGTTGGCCAGTAGTCGTCTAAGATAAAACAGGGTAGAAAAAAGTAGATTTCCCTCGCGAGAAAGAAGCTGGACATCTTTCCCTCTGGTAGAGAATAGACAATAAATCCTCCGTGTGGCTAAATATCTCTTATAATCAAACTCGCCGAAGTTGTAAGGTCGGTATAATCTTCCCTTTAAAAGCAATCTATCTCCATAATGATAACTTTGAAGGGGTCTACGGATGGTTGCTTTCACCAATCCATTTACTTTTCTCTCCGAAGTTCTGTCCGAAGTGTCCGAAGTTTCGCTTCGGACAAATTCCTCCACCCGCAAAATCAGAACTGTCTTTTTGGGCCTTTCTATCGGTGGTTTTACTACTCGCGCTATGATACGAATGTCCGAGTTTGGAGAAAGATTAGCAATATTCTGAGGTGAATAGAATAGAGAACTGCGGTAAGCAATCGCCCCAGCCAAACCAATTAGAAGAAGAAAAAGTAATCTTTTTCTTTTATTTACGCTGTTAAATAATTTCACCAAAAAAGGTGAAATCCCGCTGAGAGAAGTGCCGGGGGATTTAACAGGATAAACAACAAGAAAAGAAGCAGAGATAAATGCTATTAGATAGATTAAAAACAGAGTAGGATGGAGATACTTAGAGAGGATAATCCCGCTGATAAAACAAAGAACTATCCATACAAAGGGAAGGGACATAAATGCGCTTCAGGCTCCAGCTTTATGGGTTTCGTCTATCGGTTTGGGTTTCGGTTGAGTATAGGAAAGACATCAACGAATTTACTAATCTATACGAATATACGAATGTTCTTATTCGTAAATTCGTAAGAGATTCGTAATTCGTAGATGTTTCGTAATGGATTCGTAATTCGTTGATGTTTTAACCGCAACCGTTCAACGCAACCTTTTAGTTTATAGCGTGTAGCACAAAAGATTAATCTTGGATAATTACCTTCGTCCCTATGGGAACAATAGAATAAAGCTCCTC
>JAGGUG010000024.1 GCA_021158625.1 Candidatus Omnitrophota bacterium
CGTGGGCAATAACATAGACATTGTTGGGAACCCGACCAATATTTAAGGGGAGATTTGTCCATTGGTATTCCTCGTGGACAATACCGGCATTTGCAAGCTTCAAAGAAATATCGGTAAAGAACCTCTGACCGCGGTCTAAAGCGCTGGTGATACTATGATAGGTTATCACCACCGGGAAATTTGCCTCAGTGTGCCATCTGAATAAAACCCTGAGTAGACCGGCTGAGTAATCGTTGTCTCCCCGCACATATAGACCATACTCGTGCTGAATATGCACCACATCGGGTTTTATTCTGCTTACTGTATCGTATAGAACATCGTCAAAATTAGACGATTTATTATCTAATACCGGATAGACATCACTTTCTCCTTTGGTTCCTCCATCAGTGTGACAGACTATAGGAACCTCGTTTCCTAAATTGCGGATAGCCGAGACCAATTCCTGGGAATAAGTAGCAATCCCACACGGTCTTGGCGGCCACGAACTCACCCAAGCGATTTTCATTGTTTTTCCTCCTTTCCTTCCTCGCGAAGCGAGCTCTGAACCGTTCTGGTCCAGGGCGAGAGCCGAAGTTCCCCGAAGGGGAACGAGGATAGGAAATCTGCGAAGCAGATTTCGCTCTCAGATTTGCGCCATAGACGAATGAACTCAATCAAGTTCCATTTATTATATCCTAAAAAACTAAATTTGTAAAGAAGCTTCTTTTTCCCGGAATTTTCTATATTCTTCTTTAAGTTGCTTGAAAGGTTCTTGGTAATAAACTGGATTCTCTATCTCTTTGACAACAGGAATTTGTTTAACCTCAAGACCCTGGTATTTTTTGATTATATCCTTATAGGGTTTAGGATTGCCGTCGGCTCGAAAAAGCCCAAAACTCCTTTCGTGAACTGCTTTATCAAAGGGCGGTTGATTAAAGATGGTCGGGTCATAATCCGAATAACACCAGAGCATTGCTCCCAGGGCCCCGCTTTCATAAAGCCCTCTCAGAGAGGTATCAAAATAACTCTCTGCTTCCCTTTCATTGGCAAGATAACATCTTCCTCTTCTTCCGTCAAGAATGGTATTAATCTCTCTTGATTGAACCGTTGTTGTACACAAACCAAATTCCGTATGCATTACCTTTGCTCCGGACATTCGGGTAATCAGACGGTTTGTAAAAGCGGCCACTTTTCCATCTAAAGGGTTATCTGCCCATTTAGCATAGATTGAATAACTGTGCATAGAGAGAAAATCGCAACTTCCGGCTAAATCCTCCGGCCAAAATCCTCTATCCTCCTCAACATTCTTTAGATGAAGCCCTAAGGTAACCGGATGAATGCTATCTACTGCCTTTATTCTACTGACAATAAATCTCAACCATTTTCTGGCTTCTTGGCGATTGGCCGGCCGAACAAAGTTATCAATCTCGTTTGCCAGGTCATAGCCAAAAAGCGCCTTCTCTTCCTTAACAGAATCGGCAATCGTCTCTGCCAGAAAGGAGGAAGCGTTTAAGATTCCTTCATCCTGGTAAATATTGCGGCCAGCCAACCAGGCGGGCGCCCAATTTGCCCCACTCATATGTCCAACAAAGAGGGTAAGTAGTATCTTAAGCCCCTCTTCTCGGGCAATGCGGAATACCTCAATTAAATTAGCAACTGCCTCTTGATTTATTTTATTGGCACTGGGCTCGAAATCCTCCCAGAGAAGAAAAAGGCGCACAATCTCAAGCCCAACAGAACTTATTCGCTCAAAGTCCTTCTGGACTTCTTCCCTCTCAAAGTCTTTCCACCAAAACATTCCCTTCTTAGCCGGCCAGTAATTTACTCCTAAGAGAAACTTTTGCATATGCCTCACTCCGTTCGGCATAATGATTACACCGATACCCTTACGGGCACAAGTTAAAAATGCAGATTACGCAGATAAAAATAGAATTGTCATTTTTTTATTCTTTATTAGCGTGCAGCCTGGAGCGTGAAGCGCCTGCCCGTCATCTGGCAGGCGGGTGAAGCGTAAATATCTTCTCATACACCTTCTCATACTTCTCTACCATACACTCCACAGTAAATTTTTTTTCCACTCTCTTGCGGCATTCTTCGCGCGAGATAAAAGGAATTCTATCTAAGGCCGCTACTGCTTCATTTACGACCTTTACCCTGTTAAATAATCCCGAATAAGTCGGGATTCCGCCTTTGGCGGATTTAACAGGGCGAACCAGTATCCCCGTTTTTCCATCCAGAATTACTTCGCGGCAAGAGCCTAAATCCATTGCGATTACCGGCACTCCGCAAGCCATCGCTTCCACGAGCACCAGGCCAAATCTTTCCGGAATAGTATTCAAATGCAAAAGGGCATAAGCATTCTTAAATAATTCGTTGCGTTCTTTCGGACCCACCGGCCCAATGAATTTGATAAGTTTGTTATCGATAAACGGCTTTACTTTCTGCTTGAAATAATCTTTATCTTGAATAATGCCGGCGATAATCAAAGGACGTTTGCTTTTTTGGGCAACGGCTATTGCTAAATCCACGCCTTTATCGGGATGAATCCTCCCCAAAAATATCAAGTTTTCTCCTCCTTTTTCATAAAATGTGAAATCAGCAAGCCGAATTCCATTATAGATTGTAGCCAGATAATTTAAGCCGGGGGCGCGGTCAGCGTCGCTAATAGATACAAAATAGCTGTCTTTATATTTCTGATAGACCGGCATAATCGTAGGGGAAGAAAAGCCGTGAATGGTGGTAAGCATTGGGGTGGAGACTAGACGGGAATAGGTGAGCGGAAAAAAATCGTAGTGATTATGGATGAGGTCAAATTCATCGGCTTTTTCAAATAGATGAGAAATGTGCAATGAGCGGCATACATCGGGATTAACCGATTTATCTTCCTCATATCCTTTTTCAATAACTGCTTCTAACTTTGCCTTGGTAATTGAGTCCCTGGTGGCAAAAAGGGTTACATCCCATCCCCGCTCTACTAACCCTTCAGTAATATTGCTTGCCACTGTCTCCCAGGCACCGTATGTCCTCGGAGGTGTGCGCCAAGCCACCGGCGAAAGAATAGCAATCCTTTTGTCTACAATTCCCTTATCCTTCATATATGTTAATGAAACATTTAAGTCAGACTTGTTTGTTTCATTATCATCAGTTGAAAGAGGCGAAATCTCTTTCATGCACCAGGGAATAAATTGGCCCTTGGGGTGTCAACTTGCTTTCAATGAGTTCTATTTTATCTACTCTCAATTTAGAGGATAAAGACGCTTGTTCCGATTCCTGCATTCTCTTAACAAATTCCTTCTTGTTCTCTAAAAATTTAACCCTGCCTAAAGTCAAATGTGGTTGAAATTTTCTTTTCTCAGGAGAAAATCCAATCCTTGATAACTCTTTTTCTAATCTCTGTTGTAGAGAAACCACTTCCTTTTCTGATTTCAATCCCAGCCAGATTACTCGCGGGGCTTTCAGATTGGGAAATGCCCCCAGGCCACCAAAGCTAAGCAAGAAAGGAAAAACACCTCGCGTTGCTCTTTGCATCACTTCTTTTATCAGAGGAATTCTTTGCTCATCAACCTCTCCCAAAAAATTTAAGGTAAGATGGATATTCTGGGGCTTGACCCATCTTATTCCCTTTCGCACCCTAAATTTTTCTTGCAATTCAGTTAACTCTTGCTGAAGTTGCGAATTCAAACTGATAGCAATAAATAGACGCATCTCCCCTAAAATTCCAAATCCCAAACAAAAAATAACAAAAAAATGCTTTTAAGTAGTTGTTTTGGTCATTCCTGCCTGCCGGGGTTATTGGAATTTGGTGCTTGTTTGTTATTTGGTGCTTGGTGCTTGGAATTTCCTTCAATTAGACTACTTCCAAAAGCTTTAGGGCTTCTTCGGCGGCTTTCTTTTTTATCTCTTCCCGACTACCCTCAAAATTAAACTCTTTAGATATATCCCCTTGAGCAGAGCAAACAGCAATATAGACCAAACCAATTTTCCACTTCCACACCTGGTGTGGAAGTGGGTCCTCGCCTTTGGGATAAGAAGGACCGGCAATGCCGGTAACCCCTAAGCCAATATCTGTCCCGGCCAGCTCTCTAACTTTGTGCGCCATTGATAGAGCAACCTCCGGGCTTACGCTGCCAAATTGCTCAATTGTTTGGGGCGGGATTTTCAGCAGAGAAATCTTTGCTTGCACTGAATAAACTACTACTCCCAATTTGAAATATTGCGAGCTCCCCGGTCTATTGGTGATTAGATGCGAGATTAACCCGCCGGTGCAGGATTCGGCTATGGCGATAGTCTTCATAAAAAACGATTACAGCGATTAAATTCAGATTACAGCAATTAAATCTTAATCAATGCAATCAAATGGACGATAACATTAGTCATTAAGCCGGCAAAAATATCGTCTAACATTATCCCCTTGCTGCCTTTTAATTGCTCAATCTTTTTTATTGGCCCTAACTTAAGAATATCCAAAAAACGAAATAGAAAAAAAGCAATGATTATTAAAAATAATTTGGGAGGGATTAAAAATAAGGCGATTAACATCCCTGCAAGTTCGTCAATCACTATACAGGAAGCATCCTTCCTGTGATATACTTCTTCTGCTTTTCCGCAAACCAAAAATCCCAGTCCAATAACCGCCGCCGTAATTAGCGAATATAAAACCTTATTTTGACTGGCGAGTAAATAAATCAGGATGCCGGCTAAACTCCCCCAGGTTCCCGGGAACAAGGGCAG
>JAGGUG010000030.1 GCA_021158625.1 Candidatus Omnitrophota bacterium
AAGTAAGCAAACATATTCTTTTTGTAAGAATGGACTTTCTTATCGTAGTTATAGTATCAAGATTAACTACACATTTCTGAGGCAGTCCATCTTTTTTATCTAAAAAAACCTCTACAGGAATATTCCGGATTGTCGTTGTTACCTGTGCCACAGTAACAGCATTGCGCACCTCATAGGCCTCATCACGAGAAAGTAAAACTACGGGGCGTCTGCCTATAGGTTTGGGCTGTTCTGCCCACCAAACCTCTCCTCTTCTCATTTCCAACCCTCCTCTGCGAATGCCTCTGCAGAAACCTTTTCCATTGCCTTTATTTCATCTATATCCTCAGGTTTTCTTCTGTATCCTTCTTCGTATTTTCTTATTTTTTCTTTTTTCTCTAAATACTCAAGCCAGAATCGAATCGCTCTATCAATAATAAAACTACGCTTCAATCCTGATTTTTTACGAATATTTTCTATCTTCTCAAAATCCTCTTTGGGCAAACTTATAGCAACTTTTGTTGTTTTTAACATATTCTTTTCCCCCTTTGCTTCATACTAAAGTATAATATATTTCATACTCTTATGTCAAGAACAATTTAAGAATAATTTTAGATTAGCCGATTGCCAAGATTTTCATTTACCCATTTCCACCCCTGGGGTGGAAATGAGGTTTATTTAACTTCCCCAATCACCCAATTCTTCAATTTAAAACCAGATAATTTTTTCTGAATAGCCGAGACATCTCTTTGCCCGGCGATAAGCACCATCCCAATACCCATATTAAATACATTAAACATCTCTTTTTCGCTAACCCCGCGGCTTTGAATTTCCTTAAATATAGAGGGAATTTGCCAGGATTTCTTTTCTATTTTTATGGATAGCCCTTTAGGCAAAATTCTTTTGATGTTGTTAAATCCTCCACCAGTGATGTGGGCAATACCCTTCACGGGGAGTGGAGAGTGGGAAGTAGAGAGCGGGTTTAGCAAAGAAAGAACAGGTTTGACATAGATGCGCGTGGGCTTGAGAAACTCATTAGCGTTTTGTTTAATCTCTTTCTGGCTAAAAATCTTACGCAGGAGGGAAAAACCATTGGAGTGCAGACCGGAAGAAGCTAAACCAATTATTTTATCCCCGGCTTTTATCTTTGAACCATCAATTATTCTCTTCTTTTCCACTATCCCTACGCAAAACCCGGCTAAGTCATATTCCCCTTTTTTATATAAATCGGGCATCTCGGCGGTCTCTCCGCCGATTAAAGCACACCCCGCTTCTTCACATCCCTCAATTATTCCTTTCACAATCTCTTTCCCTTGTTTCAAATCTAACCTTCCTGTAGAAAGATAATCCAGAAAAAACAGCGGCTTAGCTCCCGAGCAGAGGACATCGTTAGCACACATCGCCACTAAATCAATGCCGATGCTATTGTGCCTTTTAAGCAAAAAGGCAATTTTTAACTTCGTGCCTACACCGTCAGTAGAAGAAACGAGAATTGGTTGCTTGTATTTCTTAGGCAGAGAAAAGAAGGCGCTAAACCCGCCAATACCTTGCAATACACCCCTTTTTCCTGCTGTATTGAGTTTTTTAATCGCCTCTACAAATTCTTCTCCTTTTCTTATATCCACCCCGCTTTTTTTATAGGTTATTTTTTGATTTGACTTGTAGCCTGTAGCTTGTAGCCTGTAGCTTTCTTTTTTCATCTCCCTTTCTTTCTGAATTTTTCCAGTATCCTTTTAATATCCCCGGAGGCAGACTTAAGCATTAAACTTCCGGTATAGATAATTACTGAAAACTGCCAGCAATCTTCAGGGCCTAAAATCAAACCTGTCTGCACATCCTCTTCGCGTTCCAGAGCCAGGTTAAATTTCTTGCTCACCTCATCCAATCCTCCCTCCTGAATCTCTAAAGAACTAATCTCATTGGTGTATTTTAAAGAAGGAAAGGAGAGTCCACGCAAGAGCAAAAATGTCCTAATTCTTTCTTCATTGGTTTCAAAATCCTTCTGAAAATTAAAGCCTTCAAATTGAGGATAATGCGGCGGTAAAACAAGCAGTGGTTTGTCTATAATTACCTTGCCCCTGCGCACTACTGTATCGCCTACATTTATGGCTGATTCCCCTAAAAATATATAAGGCAAATCCGTAGGTTGAAAGGTCAGGAGTTCGCGCAAACGACTACGCAAGATTTCTGTCTTGCTAAGTGCCTTTTCCCATTTTTCTTCAATATCCATATCTCCCTCGTTCGTCCCGAAAATTTCGGGACCCACTCGTCAAAAATCAGTCTACAGTCTTCAGTTTACAGTTTACAGAAAACACCCTGGGCCTTCTAAATCTCTTCTGTTTTCTGACTTCTGTTAACTGTTGACTGAATTTATATTCCCAATCTCTCAAAAATCTTGCTTATCTTTTCCAAATAATAGCCAACCTCGAAACAGGCCTCTATCTCTTTAACACTCAGATAATTTGATAACTCTCTATTTTGCAAAAGCAATTCCTTAAAGTCTCTGTTTTCTCTTTCTGAAACCAGGGCGTCCTTCTGAATTATTTTATAGGCATCCTCGCGGCTCAATCCTTTTCTAATTAATTCCAATAATATCCGCTGGGAGAAAATCCTTCCTTTGCTCCTCTCTAAATTTTCTTGCATCCGCTGAGGGTTCACAGTTAAATTTTTAAAGATAAAAATTGCCTCCTGAGTCAGGTAATTTAGCAGTGTAGTGCTATCGGCTAAAACAATCCGCTCTGCTGAAGAATGCGAGATATCTCGCTCGTGCCATAAAGGAATATTCTCCAAAGACACCAGGGCATTTCCCCGCAAGACCCTTGCCAAGCCGCATATTCTCTCGCAAAGCACCGGATTCTTCTTATGGGGCATTGCTGAGGAACCCTTTTGTCTCTCTAAAAATGGCTCCTCTACCTCTCCAATCTCTGTTCTTTGCAGTCCGCGAATCTCGAGGGCAAATTTTTCTAACGAACTTCCAGCAATGGCTAATGTAGTCAGAAACTGGGCATAACGGTCGCGCTGGAGGATTTGGGAGGAAATGGGAGCGGGCTTTAGACCCAATCTTTCACAGACATATTTTTCAATATACGGGTCAAGATGAGCATAGGTACCCACTGCCCCGGAAATCTTTCCATAACTAATAACTTTCTTTACCTCTTTCAATCGCTCTAAATTTCTCTGGGCCTCCTGCCAGAAAAGGGCTAATTTGAAGCCAAAGCTAATTGGTTCCGCGTGCATCCCATGGGTTCGCCCAATCATCAATAGCCTCTTATATCTCTCTGCCCCTTGTTTTAAAACCTTAGCAAGCTCCTGCCAGTCCTTGATCAAAATCTCTGTTGATTCCTTTAAAAGCAGAGATGTGGAAGTGTCCAGGATATCCGAAGATGTTAAACCAAGATGCAGATATCTACTTGCCTCGCCAATATTCTCTCCCACATTTGTCAAAAAGGCAATTACATCGTGCCGCACCTCTTTTTCAATCTCATCAATGCGAGCAATATCAAACCTTGCCTTTTCTTTTATCTCTTGCAACGCCTCCTGAGGAATCTGTCCTAATTCTGCCTGAGCCTCACAGACAAGAATCTCTATCTCCAACCATTTCCGAAACTTATTCTCCCGACTCCAAATCCTTTCTATCTGCGGTAAAGAATAGCGTTTTATCATTTTATGCCTCCAATTTTCCCAAAGGGAAAATTGATCCTGAAGAAACGACGATAGGAGTTTCTGAAGGACCTTCTTCTGAGGTCCTTCGCTACGCTCAGGATCACCCAGCACTAATTTTCCAGATAAGTTAACCCGAACAGAAAATTAGTGCTGGATGGTAGCCCCACGGGGACTCGAACCCCGGTCTTTAGCCTGAGAAGCTAATGTCCTGGGCCACTAGACGATGGGGCCGGAACGCCAAAGCGCCAAAGACCACAAACAATTAGAAAATCTATTTTTTGTGTACCTAAAAATTGGTTCTTATATCTGATTTTGATTAACTTCTCTTTTTCGTAATTAATTCTTTTCTAAAGAAAATCATACGCTAAAGCTTCTTGATAAATCTTTTCCGTAAAACCTGAACCAAGTATCTTATGGGTATCAATAGCTATTCCTATAATTTTATTAGCAAGGTCATCTAACTTTTTTCTGTCCATGTTTGGCGTCTTGGCGTCTTTTTCTTGGCGTCTTGGCGGTTCTGGTGCCGGGAAGGGGACTTGAACCCCTACAGCTTGCGCCACAAGCCCCTCATGCTTGCGTGTCTACCATTCCACCATCCCGGCAAAAAATAAATTGCTATATTGATATCCTTCGGATTAGGTCTTTCTCCGCCAGAGGCGGATCAGGATCACCCAGCACTAATTTTCCAGATAAGTTAACCAGAACAGAAAATTAGTGCTGGGTGGCTGGGGAGAGAGGACTCGAACCTCTGTTTCATGATCCAGAGTCATGCGTGACTACCACTGCACCACTCCCCACCCCGTCAGCACTTTAAAGTGCTGACGGGAAATCCCAATTTCCAAATCCCAATTTCCAAACAAATCTCAAATTCCAATAATCAATGACCAAAACAATAAGATTACTTAAATTATTTATTTTGTTTCGATCATTGGAATTTTGGTTCACCCCGTTAAATAATTTGCTTCGCAAATTACCCTGTTAAATAAAATCTTTGATTTTCTTTTGCTAAAAGCAAAAGATTTAACAGGGTATTTAACGGGGTCAATTGGAACTTATTTGTAATTTGGTGCTTGGTGCTTGGAATTTCCTGAACTTTGGCGAAGCCAAAGTTCAGTTCTTCAGTGTCTAAAATGTCTAACCCCTGTAAAAAGCATCGCTATCCTTGCCTTATCTGCGGCGGCAAGGACTTCTTTATCCCGAATAGAACCACCCGGCTGGACAATTGCCTTAATCCCTTTTTTAGCCACCAATTTAACACTATCAGCAAAAGGGAAAAATCCATCGCTGGCAAGCACTGCTCCCTTAGAGCGTTCTCCTGCTTTTTTCAAAGCAATCTCTGCCGCTTCTATTCGGCTGGTTTGGCCTGGGCCAATTCCTACGGTAGAGAATCCCTGTTTACTCCTTTTTGCCACGACTATCGCATTTGATTTCACATACTTAGCCACCTTCCAGGCAAAGAGAAGTGTCTCCTTCTGTAAAAGAGTTGGCTTTTTTCTGCTCACCGTTTTCCATAAATTTATAGATTCTTTCTTCATATCCTCTTCTTGAACTAATATCTGTCCTCTTATTTTTTTAAACTCTAAATTTACCCCCTTAAAGAATTCCCTAACCGGGTTTGAGCCGTTGGCAAAAAAATCTGCTTTTAGAATACGCAGATTTTTCTTCTTTACTAACAAAGCAAGCGCTCCTTTTGTATAATCAGGAGCGATAATGCATTCCAAAAAACCGGCTTTAATTAAACCCTGTGCCGTCTTCTCATCTACTTTTTTATTAAATCCAACTATTCCTCCAAAGGCAGATGTCTTATCACAAGCAAAAGCATTTCGGAAAGCAATATCTAATTCTTTGGCAACTGCCGCTCCGCAAGGGGTTTGATGTTTAACTATAACCGCCGCCGGCTGACTAAACTGAACAACAACCTTATAAGCCAAATCTGCATCAGCAAGATTGTTATAGGATAATTCCTTACCATGGAATTGTTCCACTTCTTCAACGGGCAGCGGGTAGCGGGTAGCGGGTAGCGTATATACTGCCGCCTTTTGATGCGGGTTTTCGCCGTATCGCAAGTCCTTAATCTTGGTTAAGTCAAGATTCAAATTCTGTGGAAGTTTATCTTTTTGAGAAGAGCAAAAATAGTTTTCTAAAAATCCGGAAATAACCCTGTCATATTCACTGCTAATTTTGAATGCCTCAATAGCTAAATTTGTTAATGTTTTTTCCGATAAACAGCAATCGTTATCCTTCAATTCCCCTAAAACCTGCTCATATTGCTGCGGCGAAGATAGGACAGCGACGCGCCCAAAATTCTTTGCCCCTGACCGCAGGAGTCCCACTCCGCCGATATCAATATTCTCTAAAATCTCACTCAGCTTCTTCCTCCTCCTCACTGCCTCGGCAAAGGGATAGAGATTTACCACTACCATATCCAAGGGCAAAATTTTATTTTTCTTTAACTCCTCTTGATGTTTTTTATCATCTAAAGCAAGCAAGCCGGCGTGAATCCGGGGATGGAGGGTTTTTACTCTCCCGCCAAGCATCTCTGGATAACCGATATAATCAGAAATAGAAATCGCCGAGATATTTTTATCCCGCAATAATCTACAAGTTCCCCCACTAGCCAGAATCTCAATACCCAATTTTCTTAACCCCCGGGCAAATTCTATTATTCCCTTTTTATCATAAACACTGATTATTGCTGTTTTGATTTTTGACATTATTTAAACAAACTATGGACGACAATAAAGGAAGCAAACACCATTGAAACCATTGACATTAATTTAATCAAAATATTCAAAGCCGGACCGGCAGTGTCTTTACAGGGGTCGCCGACCGTATCCCCCACCACTGCTGCCTTATGCGCATCTGAGCCCTTGCCGCCTAAATTTCCTTCCTCAATATACTTTTTTGCATTATCCCAGGCCCCGCCGCTGTTAGCCATCATTATTGCCAGAGCAAATCCGCTAATCAAGGCGCCCGAAAGCAAACCCACAACTCCTTCTACGCCAATGAGGAACCCCACTCCAATGGGGGCAATAATCGCCGATAGCGAGGGGAGAACCATCTCCTTCTGGGCGGCTCGGGTTACAATATCAATACAGCGGGCATAGTCGGGTTTTGCTTTTCCCTCCATCAACCCCTTGATTTCTCTAAACTGACGACGCACCTCTACTACTATCTTCCCGGCAGCTCTCCCTACTGCCTTGAGCAGAAGAGAGGAAAAAAAGAAGGGCAGCATCCCGCCGACAAACAAACCGGCAATCAGCCGCGGATTTAGTAAACTGAGATCTATATCTCTCCCTAATATATGCACATGCTCGCGGTAGGCGGCAATTAGGGCAAGAGCAGTAAGGGCAGCTGAGCCAATAGCAAACCCCTTGCCGGTGGCCGCAGTAGTATTGCCTAAAGCATCCAGGGCATCCGTCCTTTGGCGCACCTCGGGTGGCTGGTGGGACATCTCGGCAATCCCACCGGCATTATCGGCAACCGGCCCATAGGCGTCGCTTGCCAAGGTTATTCCCAATGTGGAGAGCAAACCCACTGCGGCAACCCCTACGCCGTACAATCCTAAATTGGGATTTCCAAACCCGCCGGCAAAATAATAACTGCCTAAAATTGCACCAGCAACCGTAACTACGGGCACCAGTGTGGAGAACATCCCTACCGATAGCCCGTTAATCACTACGGTTGCTGGACCGGTCAATGCCGACTCCGAGATAGAGCGCGTCCAGGGATAACGCGAGGAGGTAAAGTATTCGGTGCTTATCCCCAAAATCAAACCGGCAATCAATCCAAAAAGTAGAGAAAAATAGACGCCGATGTGCCCGGCGATGTTCCTCTGGACAATAAAGAAGGTAACTGCGGCAATCAATAAAGCGCTGATAAAAATCCCCCGCCGCAGACTGAACAGAAGCGCCCCCTGAGTTGCCTCTTCTTTTGAGCGCACAAAAAAGGTTCCGATAACCGAACAGATAATCCCGGCAGCAGCCATTGCTAGAGGAACAAAAACACCGCGCAGTCCTAAACCGGCGGCTACGGCTAAAGCCATTGTGGCAATGATTGCATCTACATAGGATTCATATAAATCGGCACCCATTCCGGCAACATCGCCGACATTATCGCCGACATTATCGGCAATTACTGCCGGGTTGCGCGGGTCATCCTCGGGGATATTCTTTTCTACTTTACCAACTAAATCCGCCCCTACATCGGCAGCCTTGGTAAAGATGCCCCCGCCTACACGGGCAAACAGAGCCATTGAAGAAGCCCCCATCCCGAAGCAAAGCATTGAGTTGGTAATATTTTGAATCTTTAAACCTGCAGGGCAGGGCTGAATATGGGTGTAATACCAATCAAGGAGAAAATAGCCAATGGATAAATCAATCAAACCGATACCTACAACCGTGAGACCCATTACTGCCCCGCTGGAAAAAGCAATTCGCAATCCTTTATTTAAACTTTGTGTGCAGCCCTGGGTTGTACGCGCAGAGGATTTGGTGGCAATAATCATCCCGATATATCCGCACAATCCGGAAAAAAAGCCACCGGTTATAAAGGCAATCGGCACGAAGATTACAAAATAACCCCTTAGAGAGAGATAGAGCAGAATTAGAAAAACAACAGCGAAAAATATCCCCACGCTCTTGTATTGCCGCTTCAGAAAAGCCCGCGCCCCTTCCTGGACAGCAGCAGCAATCCCCTTCATCTCGGGCGTGCCTTCATCTTGCTTTAAAATGGTCCTAATCAAATAACCTACAAACAAGAGGGCTAAAACTGAACTTAGGGGGATAAGGTAGAACATAACCTTCTCACTCGCTCCGCTCGTTCGTCGGAAACAATAGGCTTCAGGCTTCAAGCCTCAAGATTCAGGTCTTTTCTCTTCTGATTTTCTTCTTCTCTGACTTGCAACCTGTGACCTGTAACCTGTAGCATTGTATTCATTCATTGCCTTCTCTATCCCTTCTTTTATCACCGTCTCTATTGCTTGTGCCGCTTTTGCAATTACTTCCTTGACTATTTTTTTCTCTTCTCTCGTGAATTTGCCCAAGACATAATCTGTGACTGGTGACTGGGGATTGGTGACTGGTGACTTGCTAATCCCTATTCTCACCCGCCCAAACTCTTTTGTCCCTAAACAATCAATTATTGACTTTAGACCATTATGCCCGCCATCGCTCCCCTTTGCCCGGATGCGTATTTTACCCAAAGGGAGATTCAGGTCGTCACAAATCACCAGAATGTCTCTGTTATCTATATTGTATTTAGCGGCAATTTCTTTGACTGCTTCTCCACTGCAATTTACATAGGTCAATGGCTTACACAAAATTACTCTTTCTTTTTCTATCTCTCTCTGCCCAACATAGGCATTGAACCCCGTTAGAGAACTCTTTCTAACCGCATTAGAGACCTTATTTCTAACGGGTTTCATATCCTTGCCACTTTTGTCAGAGGCTTTCTCTAACGGGGTAAAAATCCTCTGCCTTTTCCAGACAATTCCCCTTTGTTTAGCGAACTCCTCAACAACTAAAAAACCCAGATTATGCCTTGTCCAGCGGTATTTGATTCCAGGGTTACCTAAACCAACAATAAGCTTAAACACTGATTACACTGGATAAAAACACTGATTACACTGATAGCTTTTTCATCAGTGCCATCGGTGCTTATTCTTTCCCTTCCCTTATTCTTTCTCTTCTTTTGTTTCCTCAACTACCTCTTCTTCTTTCTTTTCCTTGCGGATTAATTCTGGTTCTTCTTTTGCCTCTTCAACTACCTCCTCTTTTACCTCTTCCTTCCTGGGAGGTGCTACAGTAACTATGGCTGTCTCAGGGTCTTGCATTATCTTCACCCCTGATGGCAGGCTTAAATCTCTGATATAAACAAAATCACCAATCTTAAGTCCAGAGACATCTACCTCAAATTTCTCGGGGATGTTTGTCGGCAAGCACTCTACTTCTACCTCCCAGAGAAGGTGTTCTAAAACCCCACCGTCAACTTTTACCCCCGGGGCCTCTCCTTTTATGGCAACAGGTACATTTACTCTTATCTTCTGGCGCAAAGAGATATGCTCAAAATCAATGTGTAAAACCTCGTTGCTTACCGGATGATGTTGCACTTCTTTTATAAGCACGGTCTTTTTGCCCTTTTCGGAGACTAAATTGAGCACAACGCTTTCCCGGCTTATGTCTATCTTTTTCAACTCCTTTTTGTCTAATTTAATAGCCACCGACTTCTCTCCTGCGCCATAAATTATCGCCGGGATAAATCCCCCCCGGCGTAACTTCCTCACTCCTTGCTTACCTATTTCATTTTCTTCTCTTCTTTGAAAACTCAATTCAATCTCTTCCATAATCGCTCCTTCAATAAGTAGATAACTTACAGAACGCAAGTGATGTAAATTATAGCCCCGAAACTTCAGGGCGACGTAAGTTATCTGAACGCACTGACCCAGCACTTATTTACCCCGTTAGAAAGCCCCGCCCCTCCGTGGGCGGGGAAAGAAAGGATGTTTATATTAAGAAAGGGCGGGGTTAAAGCCCCCGTCCCCTTCCTTATAGGGGCAAATTCCTTATAGGAACGATAAAGAAGTTGTTCCTATTTATACTTGATAGAGAAATTACCCCTAAATTGTACCTTTCTAACGGGGTTTACTATAGAGTGTTGCTTTGGGTGAAACTATTTTATAAGCTAGAAGTTATGATTTTGCCCTTAAGTATTGTTTAGTAAATAAGTGCTGGGAAATTCAACTAATGTTTTACGCTCCGACATTATGTCG
>JAGGUG010000086.1 GCA_021158625.1 Candidatus Omnitrophota bacterium
AAAGAAAAAGAAGTCTGGTGGGTTTGCCGAGAATGCGGCTATGTTCATTTTGGGAAAGAACCGCCAGAGAAGTGTCCTTCCTGTGGCCATCCTAAAGGTTTCTATCAACTTAGGTGTGAAGAGTATTGAAAAGGGGATTCATACAATTGCTTTAAAAATTCGTAAAATTGCCTGCGCATACGATTGCCTAACAGCAAATTAAGCGGGTCGACTTTGCTTCGTCCAAATCCAGCCCTCTATGCTCTAAATATTATGGACTGGATGCAAAGGTTTTATGCTTTTATGAAGGTGAAAGGTATAATCACGAAGATTATATGTTTAGAGACCTGGACTTCGTATGTCCACAAAAAGTTCAACAAAATGCTCGCCAGCCGATTGATATAAATAAAATCTTGTAAAATAACTTTATGAGGGAAATTATGAACTCAAAAATTAAAATCTTGATTGGGGTTTTGGTTGCTGAACCTGAGGTAAAAGATATGAATGAGCATCAGATTAAAGAGGTAAAACCCCTTAGGAATAAGATGCAGACTGCGTCTGTGATTTCGACGGGCTAAAGAATAACCTTGATTAAGGGGTAAAGAAGGTTGCCCTTTTTGGCTCTATTCGTGAGAGGAGAAGTTACTGGTTCACTGCAAAATAGAAATATGAAAATCGGCGGGTTTCAAAAGTTCTCTTTGATAGACTATCCGGGCAAAATCTGCGCAATCATTTTCACCCAGGGGTGTAATTATCGCTGTGGCTACTGCCACAATCCGGAGTTGGTAGAACCAAAACTTTTTTCTCCGCTTATTCCCGAAGAAGAAATTTTTTCCTTTTTAGAGAAACGTAAAGGAAAGTTAGAGGCAGTGGAGATAACCGGCGGCGAGCCCACACTCCAGCCCGACCTATTTGAGGTTCTTAGAAAAATCAAGGCGATGGGCTATTTGACTAAATTGGATTCCAACGGAAGTAATCCTGAGGTAGTTCAGAAGGCAGTTGGTTTAAATCTCGTTGATTATCTGGCAATGGATATAAAAGCCCCCCTTGGAAAATATCGCAGTGTTATTAATTCTAATATTGATTTAAACAAAATCACCCGGAGCATAAAATTGATTATGAATTCAGGATTGGACTATGAATTTCGCACGACAGTGGTTAAATCGCAACTCAAGAAGGACGACATCCTAAAGATTGGAGAGATGATTAGAGGGGCTAAGCTGTATATTCTCCAGAGATTTACTCCGGCAAAGACATTAGACCCTCGGTTTCTTAAAGAAGAGACCTATTCCGAAGAGGAATTTGAGAATTTTAAGGAATCTTTAAAAGGATATATTACTAAATGTATTATCCGATGACCCCTGTGTACCCTTCCTTTGAAACCTTCGGTCCTATTCCCTCCCGTCGTTTAGGCAGAAGCTTGGGCCTCAACAACATTCCCCCTAAATTCTGTTCTTATTCCTGCGTTTATTGTCAGGTTGGTTCTACCCGAAATACGCAAGTTGAGCGTCAGGAGTTTTATAACCCTAAAGAGATAGCCAAAAAGGTTAAAGCAAAGGTGGAACAGCTGCGAGCAAATGAAGAAATTGTTGATTATCTGAGTTTTGTGCCTGATGGTGAGCCAACGTTGGATATCAATTTAGGGAGGGAAATTGAGATGCTTAAATCCTTAGGGATTAAAATTGCTGTAATTAGCAATGGTTCTTTAACCTATGAGAAAAAGGTAAGGCGAGATTTATCAAAGGCAGATTGGGTTAGCCTCAAGCTGGATGCGGCAAGCGAGGAGGTCTGGCGCAGAATCAACAGACCCTCGGGGCTGTTGAGGTGGGAGTCAATCTGTAAGGGGATGTTTGAGTTTGCTAGAGAATATAAAGGAGAATTGACCAGCGAGACGATGTTGATTAGGGGTATAAATGATGATGAAAGGGAGATTAGAAAGATAGCCGATTTCTTGAGTGAACTGAAGCCGGCTAAATCCTATATTTCTATTCCAATTAGGCCCCCAGCCGAGAGGTGGGTTAAACCGGCAGAGGAAGAGGCAGTTAATGTTGCCTATCAAATTTTTTCTGCGGAGTTGGATGAGGTGGAACTCCTGATTGGTTATGAAGGAGATAATTTTTTTTCCGCGGGTAATATTGCCGAAGATTTGCTTGCCATTACTTCTGTGCACCCAATGCGAAGAGAGGCTGTGGAGAAGTTCTTGCAAAGGGCAGGGGCTAAGTGGGAGGTGATAGAGAGGTTGATTGAGGAAGATAAGATTAAAGAGGTGAGGTACGCGGGGAAGAGGTTTTATTTGAGGGTAATGGGTTCACCCTGTTAAATAATTTTAAATTTTTGCATAGCGGGAAGAAGATGTTTATCAAAAGAAGGCTCAAATCTTATTTAACAGGATAAATGGTAAAGATTTTACATAAAAAAAGGTTAAACAGAAAAACTACCCTTTATGAGCTGGATTTGCCGGAGATTGCTGCCAGGGCAGAGCCAGGGCAGTTTGTAATTCTGCGAGTGGATGCCGATGGAGAGCGAATCCCCCTTACTATTGCTGATTTTGACCGCAACAAAGGGACTATCACTGTTGTTGCCCAGGAGGCAGGAGCAACTACCAGATTACTCTCCCGCAAAGAGGCTGGTGAAGAGCTTGCCGGGGTAAGCGGTCCCCTGGGCAAGCCAGTGGATATTGATAGGATAAATAAGGTTCTCTGCATTGGGGGTGGTGTAGGGATTGCCTGTATCTATCCCGTTGCCCGCGCCTATAATGATGCTGGCAGCGAGGTTATCTCGATTATCGGTGCGCGCACAAAAGAACTGCTTATCTTTGAGAATAGGATGCGAAAGGTAAGCAAAGAGCTTCTGATAACCACCGATGACGGTTCGTATGGAGAAAAAGGATTTGTTACTGATTGCCTTAAGAGATTGCTAAGACGGATAAAGATAGATTTAGTCTTTACAGTTGGTCCGGCGATAATGATGCAGGGGATTGCCGAGATAACCCGTCCTTTGAGCATAGAGACCTGGGCCGGGCTGAATCCCTTGATGGTAGATGGCACAGGGATGTGCGGAGCCTGTCGGATTAGCGTAGATGGTAAGATGAAATTTGCCTGCGTGGATGGTCCACATTTTAATGCTCATTTAGTTGACTTTGAGGAGTTGATAGCCCGTCAGAAGATGTATCAGAAGGAGGAGAAGCAGAGGATAGAGATGATGTCAAAAAATGACTAATTAACCTAATGTCTAATATAATCAGCGAATTACGAAAACATCTACGAATTACGAATTTTTTACGAATTTACGAATGAAACATCTACGAATAACGAATCTCTTACGAATTTACGAATGTAAACATCAACGAATTACGAATCTCTTACGAATTTACGAATAAGAACATTCGTATATTCGTATAGATTAGTAAATTCGTAGATGTCTCAGTTAGACATTAGAGCAATTAGCTAAAGGGGCTTGCCAGAGGCAAGTATAATTAGGCATTTATTAACTATTATGTCCTCCAGAATTACGCATCGTCAAGAAATACCCAAACAACCTCCTCAGGAGCGGATTCACAATTTTAAGGAAGTTGCTCTGGGTTATGATGAAGAGAGAGCAGTAGCCGAGGCAAAAAGGTGTTTGCAGTGCCCAAATAAGCCCTGTGTTAGGGGATGTCCGGTAGGCATAGATATCCCCGCCTTTATCAAAGAGATTGCTGAGAGGGATTTTGCCGCTGCCGCAGAGATATTGAGAGAGAAGAATAGCCTGCCGGCAGTCTGTGGCCGGGTCTGTCCCCAGGAGGAGCAGTGTGAAAAGAGTTGCACCCTTGCCCATAAGAGCCAACCCATTGCTATTGGTTGTTTAGAAAGGTTTGTGGCTGATTGGGAGTTAAATAAGTCACCAAGTCACCAAGTCACCAGGTCACCAGTCAAGACCCGCAACCCGCTCCCCGCAACCCGCTCCCCGCTGTCGGTTGCGGTAATTGGTTCTGGTCCGGCCGGGCTTACTGTGGCTGGTGAGTTAGCAAAATTGGGTTATTCTGTAGTTATCTTTGAAGCCCTGCATCTTCCCGGCGGTGTTCTCACCTACGGCATCCCCGAGTTTCGCCTGCCTAAAGAGATTGTCAAAGAGGAGATAAGGTATCTCCAGAGTCTAAGTGTTGAAATTAAAACCGACTATGTTATCGGAAAGATAGAGACAATCGACGGACTTTTTAAGCGCGGGTTTAAGGCGGTTTATGTTGCTATTGGTGCTGGTTTGCCTAAATTTATGGGTATTGACGGCGAAAATCTGATTGGTGTTTATTCAGCAAATGAGTTTCTCACCCGGGTTAATCTAATGAAGGCCTATCTGTTTCCCCGGGTTGCTACACCAATTAAGATTGGCAGAAGAGTAGGTGTAATTGGGGGAGGAAATGTAGCCCTTGATTCGGCGCGCACTGCCATCAGATTGGGGGCAGAGGAGGTATATATTCTCTACAGGCGCTCCGCTGAGGAGATGCCGGCGCGGGCTGAAGAATTTGAAAATGCCCGTGAAGAGGGGATAAAGTTCAGATTTTTGACCCAGCCGATAAGGATTATCGGTGATAGAAAGAGAAATGTGCGGGCTATAGAGTGTATAAGAATGAAACTCGGGGAGCCCGACACCTCGGGCAGACGCCGACCAATTCCCATTGTCGGCTCAAATTTTGTTATTGAGCTAAATACAGTTATTGTCGCTATTGGCACTGGGGCAAATTCTCTTTTGCCGGGTAGTGCCCCCGATTTAGAGGTGAATGAAAAGGGGTATATAAAGGTTGACGCTGAAGGAAGGACCTCTAAAAAAGGCGTGTTTGCCGGGGGTGATATTGTTGGCGGCTCGGCAACCGTAATTGCGGCAATGGGTATGGCAAAGAGAGCGGCTTTAGCCATAGATAGATATATTCGCAGTCTCCGAAGCGCAGGCGCTGTCCGAAGCGAAACTTCCGGCGCTGTCCGAAGCGAAACTTCAGACAAAGAATCCGGAAAAAAGAATTTTATTTAACAGGGTTGACAAAAGTTCTTAGAAGTGTATAATTGATAATGAAAACCATTTTCACTAAGCATCTATTAAAACGGATGTCTGATTACCCAGGTTAAAAAGATTCCCTGAGGAGAAATGCAACAAAGTTACTCTAAAAGAATGCCTCCGCGCCGACCTGGCCCAGGCGGGGCTAAAGGATGGTGGCGAGGAAGATTCAAAGGTTGCGGCTATAGATTTACTGTCCCCAGGCAGGTAATCTTAGATACTCTAAATAGAACTTCTAAACATCTTAGCGCTGAGGATATATATTTGGCCGTCCACAGGACCTGTCCCAATATTGGGCTTACTACTGTTTATCGCACCTTAGAATTACTTGTCCAAATGGGGTTGGTTTTTAAATTTGACTTTGGCGATGGCAGGGCAAGATATGAATTATCGCGGGAGACCCATCCCCGCGGGCATTGCTATTTAGTCTGTATTAATTGCCGAAGGGTGATCAATGCTGATGACTTTAGAGAAAAGGAGACAGAAAGAATAAAACAGATAGAAGAAACGATTGCTAAAAGATATAATTTCAGAGTCAGAAATCAAATAACCCAGTTTTATGGGTTGTGCGGGAAGTGTAGTCAAGAGAGAACAGAGGATGAGTGAAATCTGCTTCGCAGATTTTCTATCCTCAGCCCCGAAGTTTCGGGGCTTCGGCTCTCGCTTCGCGAGAAAGAGGTGCCTAGACTGTTTGAAGCGGCAGATTGTCCGAAGCGAAACTTCGGACACTTCGGGTAAAAGAACTTCGGCTCTCGCCTTCAAGTATAATTAGAGGCAACTTCTCTATCGCCTCTATAAGGATTCGGCGAGTAAGGAAGAAAAACAAAAAGCGGAAATCTGCTTCGCAGATTTCCTATCCTCAGCCCCGAAGTTTCGGGGCTTCGGCTCTCGCTTCGCGAGAAAGGAAAGGAGGTGATTAAAATGCCTGGTGGAGATGGAACTGGTCCATTAGGAATGGGTCCGATGACCGGTCGGGCGGCTGGTTATTGTGCTGGTTATCCTACTCCTGGTTATGCCAATCCAATTCCGGGAAGAGGTTATGGATTGGGTCTTGGCCGCGCTTGGGGTAGAGGCCGTGGTTTCGGACGAGGATTTGGCTGGTATGGGGTTCCCTACCCCTATGCCTCCAATTTAGCGCCTCAAGAGGAACTAAATATACTCCGAGGGCAAGCCAAAGCAATGGAGGAAGGAATTAAGGCGGTTAACCGACGGATAGCAGAATTAGAATCTGCAGCAAAGAAGGATAAATGAAACTTGCCCAGCACTAATTTTCTGCTATGGTTAAGCATCTCTGAAAAATTAGTGCTGGGTTCCTTATCCGCCAAAGCCTTGGTGACGCCGGAAATGCGCAGACGCTTCGAAGTTTCGGGGCTACAATTTATGTTCCAGCCGAAGACTGACTCGGGCGGACACTTCGTTTCGTAAATTGTCTGCTCATTAAGGAGGGTTTTTATGAGGATATCTATATCCACAGACGGAGATTCTGTATCTCGCCACTTTGGTAGGTGTCCTTCCTTTACCATCATTGAGATTGATGATGCTAAGTTGATTAGTAAGCAAACCATTGCTAATCCCGGCCATCATCCTGGATTCCTGCCTCAGTTTCTTCAGCAAAAAGGGGTCCACTGCATCATTGCTGGCGGCATAGGAAGAAGAGCAAAGGAGTTATTTAACCAGGCAGGAATTCAAACCATAACAGGAGTAAGCGGTAGCGTAGATGAGGTAATTGATAGGGTAATCAAGGGAACGCTCGAAGGCGGAGAAGACTTATGCCGACATAGTTCAGGCAAAGGATATGGCATAAAGAAAACCGAGGGCGAGTACCCCGAATAGCTTAAGCAAATAGCAAAATTGAAGGAGGCGATATGAAGATTTGTATAACTTCCCAAGGAGATAACTTGGAGTCGTTTGTTGACCCCCGATTTGGCCGCTGTCAGTATTTTATTATTATTGACCCGGAGACATTAGAATTCGAAGCAGTGCAAAATCCCAGTATTGGTGCTCTGGGAGGAGCAGGTGTTCAGTCCGGACAACTTCTCGCCGAGAAGGGTGTTGAGGCAGTTTTGACCGGTAATGTTGGTCCTAACGCGTTTGCTACATTACAGGCAGCAGGGATAAAGATAATTAGCGGAGTAAGCGGAAAGGTTTCTGAAGCGATAGAAAAATACAAAAAAGGCGAGTTTTCGCCTCTAAGCAGGGAGGCTAATGTCTCGGCTCATTTTGGTATGAGAATTGGCGGCGATAGGAGCCTGACCAAAGACAAAGAACTGAAGAAGTTAAAGGAGCAGGCTGAAGCAATGCAGGAGGAGCTAAAGCGAATTACTCAGAGGATTGAAGAGTTGGATAAAGGGATGTAAAATGCCATTTGGAGATGGACGAAGCCCAAGAGGTCAAGGGCCAGGAAGCCGAGAGAATCAATTCTTTCAAGATTCAATTTAAGAGTTATGGAAAGATATTTTCTGAATACAAGAAAGAAATAAATACAAGAAAGAAATAAAGGGGGGCCTAAAAGATGTTAATTGATGAAAAAACAGAGGAAATTTTGAAGGAAAGATTTGCTCGGGAGCTCCAGGAAACTGTAGATATCAAGGTATTTACAAGAAGGATTATAGATATAAATGAAAACCCTGAACACGCCCGTTTTAGTGAAGGTTTAGTCCAAGAACTTTCCCAAATCAGTGATAAGATAAAAGGAGAGATTCTTAGTATAGAAAGCGAAGAAGCAAAGAGATTGAATTTAGGCACTTCTCCGGTAATTCTAATCGGTAAAGACTTGGGATATTCAATAGAGTACTGGTTGCCACCAGCTATGCACCAGGCCGGAACTTTTATTGAGACCATATCTTTAGTTTCGCAAAGGGAAAGTGGCTTGAGCAGTTCTTCTAAAGAGAAATTGAAAAATATTGACAGAGATATCCTTTTAGAGACATATATCAGTTTTGATTTCCCTCAATGCGTCCCCGCAGTCCTCTTAGCCAATAGAATTGCTGTTGAAGTTCCGGGGAAAGTAACTTCGCGCTTGATAGAAGTAGGTTTTTCCAAAGCAAAGCAGTTTAATATATCCTCTGTTCCTGAGCAGATAATAAACGAAGATGTGAATTCTCGTATGCGCGGTTTTCAATCTGAGGAAAAGTTAGTGAATCAAATAATCTTTTATGGTTCTTCAAAGGCTGAGGAGATCCTCGCCAAGGAAGAAGAAAAGGCGAAAAAGGAAAAGGAGCTTGTTGATAGCCCGGATTATCCCCTTGTGTTGAACGAGAGGAGTTTTCATCAAGCCGTAAGCAAGTATCCTTTTTTAGTGGTTGATTGCTGGGCAGAATGGTGTGGGCCTTGCCAGATGGTTCACCCGGTGATTGAGAGTTTGGCTAAGAGACATAAAGGCAAAATTACTTTTGGGAAATTAAATGTAGATGAGAACCAGGGGATTGCCTCCCATTTTGGAATTATGTCCATTCCTACCCTTCTTGTATTCAAGGATGGGAAGAATGTGGGCTCGATTATTGGGGCTATGCCCGAGAAGGTATTGGAAGAAAAACTCAGTGCTTATTTAGGCCATTAGAAAGATTCTTTCTAAGGAGGTCAAAGAAAAGGAAGGAGTAATGAATATTGCCATCTCCAGTGGAAAAGGCGGGACGGGTAAGACTTTTATCGCTACCAACCTGGCAAGGATATTCTCGGAAAGGTTTAGCCAGGTTCGTTATTTAGATTGCGATGTAGAGGAGCCCAATGGATATCTATTTTTAAGACCTGAGGGGCTTGAAGAGGAAGAGGTTAAACTTCTCGCCCCCGGTGAGGTAGACGAGGAGAGGTGTATTAACTGCGGTAAGTGTGCAAAGGTATGTAATTACAATGCCATTGCTGCAGTGAAGAACAAGGTTCTCATATTTAAAGAATTATGCCACGCCTGTGGCGCCTGTAGCATTGTTTGTCCTACTAATGCTATTGTAGAAAAAGAAAGAAAGATAGGAGTTGTAAAGAAAGGCAAAAATAGAAATTTGCACATATATTATGCCCTCTTAGAAACGGCTGAAGGTGGTATGTCTCCCCGGTTGGTAAAGAAGGTAAGGACATTTGCCGGGGAAGGAATTAACCTTCTGGATTCACCCCCGGGAACAAGTTGTCCCGTAGTAGAGACAGTGAGGGACACGGATTTGTGCCTCTTGGTAACTGACCCCACCCCTTTTGGCGTAAATGACCTGAAGCTATCGGTAGATATGGTCCGGGAAGTAGGCCAGGAGCCGGTGGTAGTGGTGAACAGGGCAAAGTATATGGATAGGGCCCTAAAGGAATATTGTAATGAAGAGCAATTGGATATTATAGGAGAGATTCCTGATGAGCGTAGGGTAGCCGAAGCTTATTCCCGCGGTGAGCTTGCCGTAGAAAGATTTCCTGAATTTAAGGATATGTTTGAAAGATTAGCTGATAAGATACTGATTTTGGCTGGGCAAAAAAGAGAGGTAAAGAAAAGAAAAAAGGTAGAGAAACCGCCTCGGGGAGAAATAACAAAAAGCAAAGCAAAATATGGAGCTCAATATGTTGAAAAACCAAAAGAATTGGTGGTAATTAGCGGCAAAGGGGGTACAGGTAAGACATCCTTAGCCGCTTCTTTTGCCGCCTTAGCTAAACCAATTGTAATCTCTGATTGCGATGTAGATGCGGCAGACCTCCATTTAGTTCTCTCTCCTCAGATAAAAGAGAAAGGCTTTTTTAGTGGAGGAGTAGAGGCGGAAATAGATGAAACAAGGTGTGTGGGGTGCGGAAAATGTAAAGAGGCCTGCAAGTTTGCCGCTATTAAGGAAAGAGACCGGAAGGGTAAAAAAGAGTATGTAATCGACAAATTGGCCTGTGAAGGTTGTGGGGCGTGTGAATTGGTATGTGAATATAATGCGGT
>JAGGUG010000096.1 GCA_021158625.1 Candidatus Omnitrophota bacterium
AAACCCGTTTTATCATCTTATATTCGCAATTCCGAAAATATTCTTCTCCATCCTCCTTAAAAATCCTGCTTATCTTTCTACCTTCCTTTTGCTCAATTAAATCGTCAACATCAATAAACCTTGTTTTTAAAATCTTTGCCAATTCTTTACCAACTACGGTCTTTCCCGTGCCCATAAAACCAACTAAGATGATGTTCATATTTTACGCTTCATGCTGCAGGTTTAGCGGGTTTCGTTTGAAATAGCTGTAGTTTAGCAACCTAACAGATAGCTATTTTATATTTTCCAAATATCCCTTCCAATTCCTTTTCATCTCCTCCAAACTATCGCCACCGAATTTTTCCTGCATTGCCCTGGCAAGTTCAAAAGCAACTACTGCCTCTCCAATCACGCCAGCAGCTGGCACAATGCAGGTATCTGCTCTTTCTACTGCCGCCCCTACCTCTTTTTTAGAAACAATATTCACGCTCTTTAAAGGGTTCTTTAAAGTAGGAATTGGCTTCAACCCAAATCTCAGAATAAGGGGTTCACCGTTTGTCATTCCCCCTTCCAACCCGCCGGCATTATTTGTCTTACGATAAAATCTTTTTTCTTTAGCATTGTAAAATATTTCGTCCTGCATCTCTGAACCAAGACATTGTGTAGCTTTAAAACCCAAACCAATCTCTACACCCTTTACTGAAGGAATGGACATTATCGCTTGCGCCAGGCGGCCATCTAATCTTCTTCTCCAGTCCACATAACTTCCCAAACCAACTGGCAAATGAACAACGGCTATCTCCACAACTCCACCTAAACTATCTCCATTCTGAATTGCCTTATCCAATTCCGTAATCATCAATTCCTCAGCTTCAGCATCGGGACAATTCAACTGGGAATCTAACAAAATCTTTTTTGATGAATCTAAGTCAGAAAGTTGAGGAGAAAATTTAATTTTTATCTTGCCGATACTCAAAGTCCAACTTAGAATTTCAATATTGAATTCCTTTAAAAGGAGTTTACAAACCGCTCCCACTGCCACTCTTGCGGCAGTCTCGCGCGCACTTGCCCTTTCGGAAATCTCTCTAATTCCCTCTCTATATTTTATTGCCCCGGCTAAATCGGCCTGGCCGGGACGGGGAACAGTAATTTCTTTAAGAGAATCAATAGTCCAATCCTTGTTCTCAATTTTTAAAGTTAGAGGGCTGCCAATGGTTACTTTGTTCTTTAGGCCGCTTAAAATTTCCACCTTATCTGCTTCAATCTCCATCCTTGCGCCCCGACCATATCCTCTCTGGCGACGCTGTAACTCTGTATTAATAAAAGCCTCCTCAATCTTTAAACCTGAAGGCATTCCCTCGAGGATTGCCGTTAAGCATTTTCCGTGTGATTCTCCAGCAGTTGTGTAATACATTTATCCCCTCCTGCTATAACTTCGTTATAGCTGATTACACAGATTAATTCTCATCAACAAATCGCTGTAATCTTTTTTGAAATCTGTGTAATCAGACATCCGCTGTAGCGGATGTCTCAGAATCCCAACCAAACCAATATCTCCTTCCCCCAAATTAAAGAAATAACCGAACCTAATGAAAGAAAAGGGGCATAAGGAATTGTTTCTGCCTTCTTCTTTAATTTTAACATTATCCCTGCAATTGCTCCAAAAAATGGTGAGATAAAAAAGGTAAGCAGAACCATTTTCCAGCCCAAAAATGCTCCCACCATTGCCAATAATTTTACATCGCCACCGCCCATACTCTCTTTGCGAAAAACAATGTTGCCAAATACTCCGGTGAGATATAAAGCCCCGGCGCCTACTAATGCCCCTAAAAAAGAATTAAATAATCCTATCCAATGGGAGCCAACTTCATGCAGAGTCGGATAAATAAAGCTGATTAACAAGCCCAAAGCCAATCCGCCTAAAGTTACCTCATCAGGAACTATCTGCTCCTTAAAATCAGTAAAGGTAGCCACAATCAGGGCACAGATTAAGAAAAAATAGATAAAAAAAAATGGAGTTACTCCGAAATAAATAAATAAAGACAAGAAAGATAATCCGGTAATCAACTCTACTAAAGGATAGATAAAGGAGATTCTTTGCCCACAGTAGCGGCAGTGCCCTCTTAGCAAAACATAACTTATTAAGGGAATATTATCAAACCATTTGATTCTCCGTTTGCAATGTGGGCAGAAAGAAAACTTTTGCTTTAAAAAAATCCCCTTTGGCAAACGATAGATGCAGACATTTAAGAAACTGCCGATGGTTAAACCGAAAATAAACACGAGCGAATTCTTAATCAACATAGTAACTTCGGATACATCCCGAATTCTGGGCCCCAAACTATTAAGTCACCAGTTGCCAGGTCACCAGACAAAAGAGTTTCCAGTCTCCAGCATTTATTTACTGGCAACTGGTGACTTGGGGACTGGTGACCTTTTAATTTGGTGACCGGAGACTGGTGTCCTGGTGACTTCCTGGAACCTGTAGCCTGAAACTGTTACAGTTTCACCACCTTTGCATCGACAATATTATCTAATTTCTTGAGCTCATTAACTACCCTTGAGGGAATAGAATTGTCAATATTTAGCAGTGTAAGAGCAAGACCGCCCTGTTTCCTCCTTCCTAATGTCATACTGGCAATATTAATTTTATTCTTCCCCAGGATAGTCCCGATTGCCCCCATCATTCCCGGCTTATCCTCGTTAGAGACCACCAAAATATAACCCTGGGGAACCACATCTACATAATAGTCATCAATCTTCACAATACGAATGTCTTTCTTCCCTAACAAACTGCCGGCAACTAAACTCTTTCCTTTATCGGTGGTTAGTTCCGCTGATATTAGATTAGTAAAATCCTCGGGTTCGCTTAACTTTGTCTCTACGAGTTTTATTCCCCGTTGTCGGGCAATTAAGGGGGCATTCACATAATTAATCGGCTCGTCTAAAACCGAAGATAACAATCCTTTGACAAAACTTACGCTAATTGGCTTTAACTCGTACCTGGTTACTTCTCCGCTGTAGCGGAGTTCTATCTCATGAATCTTTCCTTTGACAAGCTGCATCTCTAAGCGTCCCATCTTTTCGGAAAGCTCTAAATATGGTTTGAGGAACGGCAGAATCTCTTTATTAATTGAGGGGAAATTGACAGCGTTGCGCACATTATCATAGAGTAAGGCATCCACAACCTGCCTTGCCATCTCCTTAGCCACCCCCACCTGGGCTTCTTGGGTAGAGGCTCCTAAATGAGGAGTAGCAAGGACACAGTCAAGTTTTAACAAAGGATTATTCACCGGCGGCTCCTCTTCAAAGACATCAAGAGCAACTCCTTTCACCTTCCCCTGCTTGATTGCTGCTAATAGGGCTTCTTCATCAATAACTCCACCGCGGGCACAATTTATAACCCTCACCCCTTTTTTCATCATCTCAAATTCTCTTTTCCCGATTAGGTGCCTGGTCTCGGGGGTAAGGGGAGTATGCAGGCTAATATAATCTGCTTCTCTTAAAACCTCTTCCAAACCCTTTGACTCTATCCCTAATTCAACTGCTCTTTGCGAAGAGAGAAAAGGGTCATAAGCAACAACCTTCATTCCCAGGCATTTTGCTCGTTTGCCCACAGCGGTTCCAATCCTTCCCAAACCAATAATCCCCAATGTCTTTCCCGAAACCTCTACACCGATGTACTTCTTTCTTTCCCAGAGATTACTTCTCAAAGAGGCATCTGCTTGAGCAATGTTGCGCGAGAGAGCAAGGAGCAAGGTTATGGTATGCTCAGCGGTGGAAACAGTGTTTCCTCCCGGAGCATTCATTACAATAATTCCCTGCCGCGTAGCCGCCTCCACATCCACATTATCTAAGCCTACCCCTGCCCGTCCGATTAGCTTTAGCTTCCTTCCGGCTTTGATAATCTCAGAAGTCACCTTTGTCCCGCTGCGCACAATAAGAGCATCATAGTCCTTAATTTCCTGCTTTAGCTCCGCAGGGCTCATCTTTGTCTTTACAGTTACTTTTAATTTTTTCTCTGCTTCTAAAATTTTCAAACCCTCTTCACTTAGAGGATCACTTATTAAGATTTTCATCGCCACTCCTTTAACTTTTCTAAATCTTTTACTCTCTCCACATTATATCCACTTGCTGAAGGGGCAATGCGGGTTAAAAGTTTGCTCAGCACCTTGCCCGGGCCAATCTCTAAGAAAGTATCAACATCTCTTTTAAGCATAAGTTGAACACAGCCCTGCCAGCAAGTGCGATGGTTTATCTGATTAACTAAATTTCTTTTTATCTCTTCGGAGGAAGTTTCTAAATTGACACTAAAGTTAGAGACAATGGGAATCTTTGCCGGGGATATCTCAGTCTTTTCTAACTCTTTTTCTAATTTCTTCGCTGCCGAATTCATTAAAGAACTGTGAAACCCACCGTTTGTTTTTAAAATTATTGCCTTTCCTTTTTTTTGCTTGACTAAATCGATAACCTTTTTTAGATTCTTTGATTCAGCAGAAACGACTATCTGCCCAGGGCAATTCAGATTAGCAATCTCGGCACCACCCTTCCGAGAAATCTCCTCCACCTCTTCTTGTGTTAAGTCAATAATCGAGACCATTCCGCTTGCTCTCTCCTGACAAGCCTCCTCCATAAATTGAGCCCTTTTCTGGACTAAAACAAGACCCTGCTCAAAACTAAGACTTTGGGCAACTACCAAAGCAGTGTATTCCCCTAAACTCAATCCCGCTACGAGCATCGGGGATAAATTAAAATTCTCCTGTATTACCTTCCATGAGGCAATGCTGGTAGTAAAAATAGCGAGTTGGCTGTTAAGCGTTCTTTTTAAATCCTCTTCGGGTCCCTCAAAGCAGAGCCGAGCTAAATCAAAACCTAAAATTTCATTTGCTTCTTCAAACACTGCTTTTGCACAGGGAAAATTATCATAAAACTCTTTGCCCATTCCCACATACTGCGCCCCCTGTCCAGGAAAAACAAAGGCGATATTTACCACCTAATCACACACCCCCCCGAGGTGAACCCGCTGCCAAAGGCAGTCATAACTACAATAGAGCCCTGTTTAACCTTGCCGCACTTCACCGCCTCGTAGAGAGCTACAGCGCTGGAAGCACTGGACATATTGCCGTATTTTTCTACATTAATGAAAACCTTATCTTCATCTAAACCAAGTCTCTTGGCCGCCGCCTTGATAATACGAATATTTGCCTGATGGGGAATCAGACAATCTACATCTTTAGAACTCAGCCCGGCTAAACTAAGCGCCTCTTTTGCTGCCTCTCCCATTGCCCTCACCGCTACCTTGAAGGTCTCGTTTCCTCTCATCTTTAAAAAATGCAATCTTTGCTGAACAGTTTTTATTGTAGCCGGCTGGCGCGAGCCCCCGGCAGGAACCTTCAGAAAATCGGCGAAATTCCCATCAGCGGCTAAATAGACAGAAATAATCCCTTTCTCTTCTCTGGTTGGCTCAAGGATAACCGCCCCTGCTCCATCACCAAAAAGCACACAGGTGCTCCTATCCTGCCAATCTGTAATTGACGAAAGAACCTCGCCGCCGATCAGCAGAATATTTTTATAAGTTTCCGAAATAATAAATTGATTTGCCACACTTAAGCCGTAAATAAAACCGGTGCAGGCTGCAGCTAAATCAAAACAAGCCGCCTTTTTTGCTCCGAGTTCCTTCTGGACTAAACAAGAGGTAGAGGGAAACTGCATATCAGGAGTAGTAGTGGAAACAATAATCAAATCTAAATCCTCTCCCTTTAAGCCGGCATCCTGCAAAGCCTCGCGGGCGGCAATAACTGACAAATCGCTAAGTGTCTCTCCCTCTACCAAATGTCTCTCTTTAATTCCAGTGCGTTGGGTAATCCACTCATCAGAAGTATCTACCATCTTCTCTAAATCGGCATTGGTCAATATCTTTGGCGGAACACACATACCTAAACCAGTTATCTGTGCAAAGAGGTTTTTAGTCATAATTAACTCAACTTTGGGAGAACTCCAAGGTTAAAAAATTCCAAATCACAAATCCCAAATTACAAACAAATCACAATGACCAAAGCTCCAATGACCGAAACAAAAAATACAGAAATTGAGGAGATTTTGATAGATGTTTTGGTCATTTGGTCATTGATTATTGGAATTTGTTTGGGATTTGGTGTTTGGTGCTTGGGATTTCCTGAAGTTTGGCAAAATTTTGCCAAACTTCAGTGTTACACCTTCATCCCCGTAAACCCTAAAAAACTTAAAGAGATTAAAGAAGCAAGAATAAAGGCAATCGGCGCACCCTTTAAGCAATCAGGAACCTCAGCAAACTCTAATCGTTCACGAATGGTTGCCAATAAGAAAATAGCCAAGGTAAACCCTATGCCAGCCGAAATCCCTTGAACTAAGCTCAAACCCAAACTATATCGGACGGGTACTCCTGCATCAAAAAAACTGTTAATGTTTAAAACTGTTACTGCCAGAACAGCACAATTAGTGGTGATTAAAGGAAGATAAATCCCCAGACTCTTGTAAAGCCGCTGATTTACTTTCCGCACAACCATCTCTGTAAACTGAACAAAAGTAGCAATTATTAAAATAAAACTTACCGTCCTTAGATATTCAATGTGAAAAGGAACCAGCAAAAACCGATAAATGAGCCAGGTTATCAAAGAAGACAGCCCCATCACAAATGTCACAGCAATACCCATACTCAGAGAATTTCTGCTATCTCTTGAAACACCGATGTAAGGACAGATCCCCAGGCAGTAATAGAGAACAAAATTATGAATTAAGACTGCTGAAAAGATTACTGTCAAAAATTGTTGGAACATTTTTCAAGCTCCAGGCTGCAAGCTACAGGCTTCAGGCTAAAAAATCAATGCGAAATTCCATCTTAAGTTAGGCCTTCGGTTTCCTCGAAACCAAACATAATATTCATATTTTGTACTGCCTGCCCGGCTGCCCCTTTTACTAAATTATCAATTGCCGAAATAACAATTGCTTTCTTAGCGACTATCCTTATACCCAGCGCACAATAATTAGTAAATATAACATCCTTTGTTTGAGGAAGAGAATTCTGGAAAAGCTTTATAAATGGTGATTGGTTATAAAAATCTTTAAACAAAGCAAAAACTTCTTTTTCGGAAATTTCTTTGTTCAAGGAAAGATATATTGTTGACAATATTCCCCTGTCCACAGGAATTAAATGAGGAACAAAAATAATCTCTACCTCTCTACCGGCTAATTTCGATAACTCCTGCTCTATCTCTGGAATATGCTGATGGACATTTACCTTATAGGGCTTTATATTCGCACTCACCTCGGAAAAATGCAGATTGATATCCGCCTTTCTCCCCGCCCCGCTTACGCCTGTTTTACTATCCACAATTATTTCCTGAATTAGTTCCTTGTTCATTAAAGGAGCAAGAGCAAGAAGCACACTGGTAGGATAACAACCAGGATTGGCAATCAATCTCGCTTCTCTTATTTCTCGTTTATATAATTCAGGAAGCCCATAAACTGCTTGCTCCAAGAGGTCGGGATGGCTATGTTTAACCTTATACCACTTTTCATAAACCTCTTGCGACAGGCGATAATCAGCGCTTAGATCAATTACCTTTTTGCCTAATTTCAAGAATTGAAAAGCAATCTCTAAAGATACTGTATGCGGAAGGGCTAAAAAAACCAAAGTGCACTCCTTAGCCACCTTCTCAATATCTAAATTTTCGCAAAGCAGAGAAACATCTGGATACTGGGGGAAAAGCTGATTAAATCTCTGCGGTTCTTTTACAAGAGCACTCAGAGAAGTGAGCTCCACTTTCGGATGGCGGCTCAGAATTTTTACCAATTCGCAGCCGGTATAACCAGTCGCACCTACAACTCCGACTTTTAGCATCGGTTCATCTCCTTAAACAGAGTTTTTACTATTTCTTCCTCTTTCACTCTTTTAACTACTTTCCCCTTTTTAAAAATAATTCCTTGGCCCGCTGCGCCAGCAACACCAATATCGGCCTCTTTTGCTTCGCCGGGACCATTTACCACGCAACCCATTATAGCAATCTTTTTGTGGATATAGGCCTTATCAAGTTTCTTTAATCTCTTTTGAACCTCGCGGCTAATCCTTTTTAAATCTATCGAGCAACGGCTACAAGTGGGGCAGGAGATTATTTCTGGCTTAAACCATCTCAATCCTAAACTCTGTAAAATTTCTTTGCTGACCTCCACTTCCCTCTCGGGGCTTTCAGTTAAAGAAACACGGATGGTATCGCCAATTCCTTCGGCAAGGAGAGTTCCAATTCCTATACCTGATTTTATCAGCCCTACCTCAGAAAAACCGGTAGCAGTAACCCCTAAATGAAAAGGGTAATTGCATTTTTTAGCCATCAAGCGATATGCCTGAATGGTTGTAAAAACATCCGAAGATTTGAGAGAGATTATTATATCACAGAAATCAAGTTCTTCCAAAATCTTTATGTAATCTAATGCATTCTGCACCATCAACTTTGCCGTGTCTATGCCTTTTATTTTTGTCTTATTTTTTACTGGTGACTGGTATTTTAGCGACCCCGAATTCACCCCTACTCTTATAGCCACTTTTCGCTTTTTTGCTTCCTTAACTACCTCTCTAATCTGCTCAATTTTGTAAATATTCCCCGGATTTAAGCGAACAGCGTCAGCCCCATTTTGCAAACAAATTACACCAAGACGATAATCAAAGTGGATGTCCGCTACTAAGGGAATATCTATCCTTCTCTTTATTTCCTTTATCGCCTCGGCTGACCCTAAGTTGGGAATCCCTAACCTTATAATCTCACAACCAACCTTTTCTAATCTTTTAATCTGACGGACTGTCTGGGCAATATCCTCGGTGTTTGTCTTGGTCATTGATTGGATAGAAACAGGGGCATCCCCCCCAATCCGGACATCACCAATTTTCACTACTTTCGTTTTTCTTCGCATACTAAGGAACTCCTCTCCACAAAGAAATCTTGCTAAAATCGCTCCAGAGCACCACAATAAACAAGGCAATCAAAAAAACTACCCCAATATCCTGGACTATCTCTTGTGTTCTTTCACTCAAAGGTTTTTTTCTGAGTTTTTCCAATCCTAAAAAGAAGAGATGCCCCCCATCTAAAACCGGCAAGGGTAATAAATTAAATAAAGCTAAACTTACTGTTAAGGTGGCCATAAATTGAATCAAGGGAAGAATGCCCATTTTGACTATCCTGCCACTCAAGTAGATTATCCCTACTGGGCCGGTAACTGCTCTCCAGGAAACCTGTTTGGTAACTAACTTCCAGAGTCCTACATAAGTAAGAATGGTTAGTTCTAAAGTCCTTTCTCCGGCTAAATAAAACGAAACAAAGGGGTTATAGCGAACCTTTAGCACTTCACCACCAGGAAGGATCCCTAACAAACTTCTCCCCTTATCTCGCCTGGGTAAAATAGTTACCTCGAGTTTCTCATTGCCCCTCTGGACAATTAGATTCAAAGGACCTTTGCTTCGATGAATAATTCTGGCCATTTCATCCCAGTAGGAAACCTCTTTTCCATTAATAGAAATAATATGGTCTCCCTTCTGTAAAACATTTTCTGCTGGAAAACCCGGCTTTACTTCTCCTACTTGTGAAGTAAAACGGGGGCTACCCATCATAAAAATAAAAAAGAAAAGAGAGAATCCAAATAAATAATTAAAAATTGGGCCTGCGCTTATTATCCAGAATCGCTTTTTGATTGGCTGAGAGAGAAACTCATCGGGTCTGTTTTTACTTTCGGCAGGATCATCACCAGCCATTTTTACATAACCCCCAAAAGGAAGCAAGGAAAAGGAATAGCGCGTCTCCCCTTTTGTCCAGCCAAAAATCTCCTTGCCAAAACCAAGGGAAAATTTCTCTACCCGAACACCACTTTTTTTAGCTACAATAAAGTGTCCGAACTCGTGAACTAAGATTAAAATACTCAAAACTATTAAAGCAGAGATGAAAGTAAGCATAATATACGCTTCACGCCCCACGCTTCACGCTTTTAAAAACTCTTTTTTTAGCATGTGGCGTGTGGCTCGTGGCGTGTAGCTCATTTATCGCTTTCTCCATATCCTCTGGTAAAGGAGAAGAGAATTTAACAAACTCTTTGCTCTCGGGATGATAAAATCCTAATTCGCTGGAATGGACAGCCTGACGGGAGATAAGCATATCTTTTGCTCTACCTCCGTAGGTTTTGTCTCCTGCTACCGGATAACCCAGATAAGCAAAATGCACCCTTATCT
>JAGGUG010000077.1 GCA_021158625.1 Candidatus Omnitrophota bacterium
AATTATCACTCTGTAGACCATTTCGCCTGCATAAAATTTCTTCCACTTTCCTCAAATCCTCTTCCGTATCCACGCTTATGGAATCATTCTCAGCAAGGACTGTTTTTATTTTGTAACCATTTTCTAAGATGCGCAATTGCTCTAACCTTTCGGCTTTTTCTAATTTAGAATAAGGAAGCTGATTGAATAAAAGTAGGAAATCCTTTCTGTAAGCATAAACGCCGATGTGTTTGTAGAGGCTCTCCGAAGTCCCCCGATGTCCAGGGGGGGCAACCGTCCCCCGGATACCAGCCCGACGTTCATCGGGGGCTACGGGGCTGGCTGGCGGATTACTTCTAACGGGGTAAAAATAGGGAATCCCTGCCCGGGAAAAATAAAGGGCAAAATTATCTTTGTCAATAACTACTTTTACAATATTAGGGTCTTTTAATTCTTGTTTATCCTGAATAGGATAAATCAAGGTGGCTACTTCAACACTATTATTATAGAAAGCAGACACCAAATTGTCAAGAGAAAGAGGGCTGATTAGTGGCTCATCCCCTTGAATATTTACAATTATATCTGCGTCTAAAGAAGCGGCTACTTCTGCGGCTCGCTCAGTGCCATTTTTATGCTCTTTAGAAGTCAAAACTGCTTTTCCACCAAAATCTTGAACTACATCTACTATTTTTTGCTCATCAGCGGCGACAAGCAAGTCCTCTAAATAGCGAGCTTCCTTTGCCTCCTCATAGACCCACTGAATCAGCGGTTTACCCAAAAGATTGGCGATTATTTTTTCAGGAAACCTTGTTGACTTTAACCGTGCCGGAATTATGCCAATAGCTTTCATACTCAAGCCTCAGACCGCAGGCTTCAAGCTTCAAGTTCTTTATTTTCTGACTTGTAGCCTATTTTCTCTTTCAGTTCCTCCGGGGTCACTGCAGAAATTCCTACTTTGCCTACTACAATACCGGCAGCATAATTAGAGATATGTGCCGCCTCTTGCATTGTCGCCCCGGCGCAAAGAGCCAGAGAAAAAACCGCAATTACTGTATCGCCAGCTCCGGAGACATCAAAGACATCCTGAGCAACGGTAGGAATACGGCTAATCTTCCCTTTCTCAAACAAACACATCCCCTTTTCTCCCAAGGTAATCAGCACTGCCTTGCATTTCAATCTCTGAAGAAGTTTCTTCCCGATGTCTTCTAAATTATCCTTTCTTAGGCGAGGACACAAACTCTGGACTGCCTTTAGCGCCTCCTGATAATTAGGGGTAATCGCACTGACCCCCTCGTAATAGGAAAAATGTTCCTCTTTAGGGTCAACTGTAATCATTTTGTCATCTAATCTGCTTAATTTGATTACCTCCTCCAAAAGAGCAGGGACAATCACTCCTTTACCATAGTCCTCAATTAAAACCAGATCTACCTCACGAATCTTTTTCTTAATATAGTCCAAAAATTGGCAAAAATCATTCTGGCTAAGAGGAGTGGTTTTTTCTTCGTCAACCCGCACAACCTGCTGATGGCGGGCAATTATCCGCGTCTTAAGGGTCGTTGGCCTCTCCTTATCAATCACTACTCCTCCAATCTCAATCTTCCTTTTTTTTAACTCCCTAAGTAAAATCTGACCATAACTGTCCTTGCCAACCACCCCACAGGGATAAACCTTTGCTCCGAGGGAATGGATATTGTTCACTACATTCAGCGCCCCTCCGAGCATAAATGTTTTCTTCTCCACAAAAACCACCGGGATAGGGGCTTCTGGTGAGATGCGCGAGACATCTCCCCAAATAAACTGGTCAAGAATAAAATCACCGATTACTAAAATCTTCGCTTTCGGGAAATCCTCTACTAATGAGGTCAGTAGCGAAGCAGAAAATTTTGCTTTGTTGGACTGAATTGTCAATTTTGCATTTCGCATTTTTTATCCTGTTAAATAATTCGCTTCGGCGAATTCCGCCAAAGGCAGATTTAACAGGATGAATCCTGTTAAATAGCAGCTTCATCGCTCCCCGGGGCAATGTCGGAGATTTAACAGGGTGAATCTTTTAACAGCTCTCTTGCCGCCTCTAATACCTCTTCTGGTTTAACCGAATTCATAGAGGAACCATTTTTTATTACTCTGCTTTTCTTGCCCAAAGGTTTAAATCTCTGGACATCTGTAGGTCCAAAAATTCCAATGGTAGGAGTTCTTAATAAGCTCGCTATCTGCATCGGGGCGCTGTCGTTACCGATAAAAAGAGTGCATCTCTTCAACAACACAGCCAGTTCTTTTAAATCTATCTCACCATCTAATCGCAAAGGTTTCTCTGCAGTTAAAGAAATAACCTCATTAATAACTCCCTTTTCTTCCGCACCGCCGACTAAAATCACCTTTCCTTGCTCTGTCAACTTATCGACTAAACAGGCAAACTTCTCTGGGTCCCATCTTTTCTTCTTGTCTCTTGCCCCGGGGGCTAAAACAATCAGTTTATCTTCTGGGTAAATCCCCTTGTCTGCGAGCAACTCATCTATTCTTCTCTCCTCATCAGCGCTAATTCCCAAGGGGTTGTCAAAAGAAAAATTAGTAACCCCCGTTAGAAAGGGCGAGGTTTTAACCCTGCCCTTTCTTAATAAGCCCCGCACCAGGACATTGGTGCGAGGTAAATATTCTTTCCCCGCCCACGGAGAGCCAGGGCTTTCTAACGGGGTAAAATCTACGCCGCTGAGTTTCAACTTATAGAGATGAAAATCCCTTTTGTGCCTGATTTGTTCAGGTACTCTAAACAACAAAGGAGTGTGGTACCTTGCCCCGATAAACAGAGGAAAAAGGCTATGTCGCAGGTCAACTATCAAATCATATTTTTCCTTTCTCAACTTTAAAACCAATTTAATCTTCTCCGACAAAGTAATTCTCTTGTCGTAAACAATCGTTTGATGAAAATAAGGAATTTTTCTAAAGAGTCCTTGCGCCCGCGGGCCTAACAGAACATCCAACTGGGCAGAAGGAAATCTCTCTTTTAATACCAAAGCCACGGGAAGCGTTAAAACCGCATCTCCGATGTTGGTAAGAGTGATCAAGAGAATTTTATTTATATCTTTCATATCTATGTTTTTGACAACATATCTTGCACGCCACACTAAGAGGTCACCAGTTGCCCCCGAAGGGCAAGCCTACGGGGCAGGCACGTCACCAAGTCACCAGAAAAACCGCTGGAGACTGGAAACTGGAGACTGGTGACTTTATTTAAATACTGCCCCCTGCCCCGCCGAGCTTACCCTTTGGGCATAGCGATAAAGATAACCCTGTTTTATCTTTGCTGGAGGACGCTTCCATTTTCTTAAACGCTCTTCTATTTCCTGCGGCGAAAGCTCCAGAGTTAACTTTTTATTGGGAATATCAATCTCAATAATATCGCCATTCTGAACAATGGCAATCGGACCACCTTCAGCGGCCTCCGGAGAGATATGCCCAATAGAGGCTCCGCGCGTTCCTCCGGAGAACCTTCCATCAGTGAGCAAAGCAACATCTTTGTCTAATCCAATACCGGCAATAGCCGATGTTGGCGAAAGCATCTCCTGCATCCCCGGACCACCTTTGGGTCCTTCATAGCGGATAACCACTACATCGCCTTTGTTAATCCTTCTATTTATGATTGCCTTCATTGCTTCCTCTTCGCTGTCAAAAACTCGGGCTTCCCCTCTATGCTTAAGCATTGTTTTATCCACTGCGGATTGCTTTACTACCGCTCCCTCAGGGGCTAAGTTCCCTCGCAAAATAGCAATCCCGCCTTCTCGGCTATAAGGATTGCTTATCGGACGAATGACTTCTTTATCCAATATTTTTTTGTTCTTTATATTCTCACCAACTCTCTTACCTGTTACCGTAATTAGATCCTTCCTCACCAATCCTTTCTTGCTCAATTCTGCCATTACTGCCGGAATTCCGCCGGCGCGGTCTAAATCCTCTAAGTGGTGCTTTCCAGCCGGGGAAAGGCGACAAAGATTGGGGGTCTTTTTACTTATCTTATTAAAGAGTTCTAAATCCAATTTAATCCTGGCTTCGTTGGCGATTGCCGGCAGATGCAAAACAGTATTGGTTGAACTACCCAGAGCCATTTCTACAGCCAAAGCATTCTCAAATGCGGGAAGTGTCCCAATATCGCGCGGCTTTATATTTTTTGCCACGAGTTCCATTATCTTCATCCCGGCCGTCTTTGCCAATCTTATCCTCTTAGCGCTGACCGCTGGAATAGTCCCATTACCGGGCAGAGCCATCCCCAATGCCTCGCTCAAGCAGTTCATTGAGTTAGCGGTGAACATCCCCGAGCAAGAACCCGCGCCAGGACAGCCTTCATCTTCTAATTCCTTTAATTCCTTTTTATTGATTTTGTTAGCCGCAAGTTTCCCCACTCCTTCAAATACGGAGATGAGGTCTATACTCTGGCCATGTAAAAAACCAGCAAGCATTGGCCCACCGCTGATTATTATCGCCGGGATATTTATTCGCAAGGCAGCCATCAGCATCCCGGGAACAATCTTATCGCAATTAGTTACCAAAACCAAGCCGTCAAAGGGGCAGGCCTTTGCCACTGTCTCGATAGAGTCGGCAATTAGCTCGCGCGAAGGCAGAGAGTATTTCATTCCCGAGTGATTCATTGCAATCCCGTCGCAGACACCGATAACTGGAAACTCCATCGGTGTGCCCCCCGCCATACGCACTCCATCCTTTGCCGCCTGGGTAATCCTATCTAAATGGATATGCCCGGGAATCAGTTCATTAGCCGAATTTACTACTCCAATAATCGGCCGGTTTAATTCTTCATCAGTGTAACCCATTGCCTTAAACAAAGAGCGATGCGGCGCTCTTTTTATCCCCTTTTTCATCAAATCCGAACGCATAACTGCCTCCTTACCTTACTCGCGAAGCGAGAGCCGAAGTTCCCCGAAGGGGAACGAGGATAGGAAATCTGCGAAGCAGATTTCCGCTTTTGTTTCTACTTTTCCTTACTCGCGAAGCGAGAGCCGAAGTTCCGAAGTTTCAGGGTGATTTCTGTCCGAAGTTTCGCTTCGGTTTCTGTCCGAAGTTTCGCTTCGGACAGCTTTAACTCTGGAGTACCTTAACACACCTCTCACATAAATCCGGATACCTCTTATCTTTGCCCACACTCTCGGAATAATTCCAGCAACGAGCGCACTTATTGCCCTTGGCATGCTCAATAATAATCTCTAAATCCTCTTTCCCTTCCTTCACTTCTGTCTGCGAAACAACAAAGATAGAAGGTAAATCCTTTTTGCTTTCTAATAAAAGATTTCTCAAGTTTTCATTCCCCACTTTTAAAATAACCTTTGCCTCAAGGGGGCTACCGATTTCCTTTTCAATCCTCTTCTCTTCCAATCTCTCACAAACCTTGTTTCTAATCTCAAAGAGTCTATCCCATTTCTCTTTTAATTGTTTATCTACCTTCTTTTCTAACTTGGGCCAGGAACAAAGATGCACACTTTCTTCTTTTATCCCCGGAATATACCTCCAAACCTCCTCAGCAGTAAAACATAAAATAGGAGCGATTATCTTAGTTAAGGTCAATAAAATTTGATAAAGCACGGTCTGCGCGGCACGTCGTTCTGATGAATCCTTAGCAAAGGTATACAAACGGTCCTTGAGAATATCCAGATAGAGGGCACTCATTTTTATCGCACAGAAATTCTGAAGCAATTGACAGACCTTGTAAAACTGAAATTCCTCATAAGCGGCTGTAACCTCTTTCAGCAAAATCTCGCTCTCTCCCAGTGCCCATTTATCTATCTCCATCAGTTTACTATATTCTATTCTATTTTTTTGATGATCAAAATCAAATAGATTAGATAGTAGAAAACGTAGCGTATTTCGAATCCGTCGATAGGATTGAACCGTAGTATCCAAAATAGAAGAAGAAAGTTTGATATCCTCATTGTAGTCGGCTGAAGCCACCCATAAACGCAAAATATCTGCTCCATTCTCTTGGATTATCTCCTGAGGAGAAATAACATTGCCCAGGGATTTGGACATCTTCTTTCCTTCACCATCAACTACAAATCCGTGAGTAAGCACTGCCTTAAAAGGCGAACTACCCTTGAGGGCTACACCGGTTAATAAAGAAGACTGAAACCAACCCCGATGTTGGTCGCTGCCTTCTAAATATAAATCAGCGGGATAAGTTAAATCTCCTGAGTCCTCTAAAACTGCATAGTGGCTTATCCCGGAGTCAAACCAGACATCTAAGATATCCTCCCCCTTGATAAACCCCCTTAGAGAACCCTTTGCTCGCTCTGCAACACTGTGAACACTGCCCTTACTTTGCTTCGTAGGTTTCTCTAACGAGATAAACTGCTTGCCACCGCACTCCTTACAGGTTATATCCCGAGGCAGAATTTCCTCAACAGAGCGATTGAACCAACCCTCAATCCCCTCTTTTTTTACTAACTCCTCTACCCTATTTAAAACCTCTTCATTGACTAACTCCTTTCCACAGTTGGCACAATAAAATACAGGAATAGGCACGCCCCAGTATCTCTGCCGCGACAGACACCAATCAGGCCTGAAGAGAAGCATATTTGTCATTCTTTTCTTTCCCCAAGCGGGAATCCAATCTATTTGATTATTAGCAAAACTTATAGATCTTTCTCTCAGATTAAGATGGTCAACCTTCATAAACCACTGCTTAGTTGCCCGAAAGATAACCTCTTTTTTACACCGCCAGCAATGAGGATAGGAATGCTCAATCTCTTCTTCAACCGGCAAAAGCATCTCTTCTCGTTGGAGTTTCTTAACTATCTCTTTGTTAGCAGAAAAAACATCCATCCCTTTAAAAAATTGGACATCACCGGTGAACCTCCCTTTTTTATCCACTGGACTGATAATCGGCAGTTTATACTTCAGGCCTACTTCATAATCCTCTATACCGTGTCCGGGAGCAATGTGCACACAACCCGTTCCCTGCTTCAAATCTACAAAATCAGCCAACACCACCTTTGAGTCTCTCTCTATCCAAGGATGTCGGCACTCTAATCCCTTGAGTTCTTCACCCTTTAGGGTTTTGATAATCTCATAATCCTTTATCCCCGCCTTCTGCATTACCTGCCTCACCAGAGCCTTGGCAATAATCAAAACCTCTCCTTGGTTTACGCTTTGCTCTTTGCGCTTTGCAGTTTTTACAAAGGCATATTCTGCCTGTGGGTGAAGAGCCACAGCCACATTTGCCGGTAGTGTCCAGGGAGTGGTAGTCCAAACAACAAAAGAGAGGGAGGGGTAAAGGGAAAAGGGTAGAGGGAAAGGGGTAGAGGCTTGTAGCTTAAACTTCACATAGACAGACGGTGAGGAAACATCCTTATACTCCACCTCTGCCTCGGCTAAAGCGGTTTGACAATTCGGACACCAATAAACAGGTTTTAGTTCCCGATAGATATAGCCTCGCTTAAATAATCTATTAAACGCCTGGATAATTTTAAATTCGTATCCCTTATCCATTGTGAGATAAGAATTCTCCCAATCAGCGAATACTCCCAATCGCTTAAATTCTTCTTTTTGAATTTGGACAAACCTTTGGGCATAGTCCTTTGCCTTTGCGCGGAAATCCTGCTGACTAATCTGGTCTTTATCTATTTTTAGTTGCTTGAATAATTGATGCTCTACGGGTAAACCATGACAATCCCAGCCGACAATAAAAGGCGTATCAAAACCACGCATTGTCTTGTATTTTAGAATAATATCCTTTAAAATCTTATTTAAAGAATGACCAATATGAATATGGCCGTTGGCATAGGGAGGTCCATCGTGCAAGACATACTTAGGTTTGCCTTTTTGTTTTTTTCTGAGCAAACCATAGATATCTTTATTCTGCCACTCTTTTTCAATTTCTGGTTCCTTTTGCGAAAGATTGCCCCGCATTGGGAATTTTGTTTGCGGTAAATTTAATGTTTCTTTGTAGTCCATATTCAGGCTTCAGGCTCCAAGCCTCAAGCTTCAGGCTAGAGGCTTAATAGGTTTCGGACGATACATAACCGCAACCGAAACCCTTTGACGCAACCTTCTTATAGTGTGCAACCTGTAGCTTGTAGCCTGCAGCTTTACAGGAATTTTTTCATTCCTCTTCTTTTGCTTATTTCCTTAACCAAGAGTTTTACATCCTGGGTTCTATCCTGCGGACAGACCAAAGTGGCGTCCTTTGTTTGGATAACTACCAGATTGGACAGACCCAAAACGGCAGTTAATCTCTCTTTGTCTCCGATAATTACGGAATTATAGGTATCTATATGAATAGATTTGCCTCGGCAGACATTGCCTTTTTCATCCTTTTTATGAAACTCCCAAAACGCCCGCCAGGAGCCTAAATCTGTCCAACCAAAGTCTCCTTCTATCAAAAAAACATTCCTTGCTTTCTCCATAACTCCATAATCAATAGAGATGCTCTTTAAGCCTTTATAGACCTCTTTTATCACCTCTTTCCTTTGTTTTGTTTTCAAGCAATCTTCGATCTTCATTAAACCAGAATAAAGCTGGGGCAGATGTTCTTTTATCGCCTCCAAGATAACCGAAACCCTCCAAACAAATATCCCGCTATTCCAGAAATAATTTCCACTTCGTAAAAACTTTTCGGCATCTTCTTTCTTCGGCTTCTCCACAAATCTTTCTACCTGAAAAACTTTCTTTTCTCTTTTTGCCCTATGCCCTATGCCCTTTGCACTTTGCACTTTTATATACCCATATCCTGTCGCCGGATAAGTCGGTTTTATACCAATAGTCACTAAAGCGTTCTCCTTGCGGGCTATGCTTGCGGCTAAGGAAAGGACCTTACGAAATTTTGTTTTTTTTCTAATGATATGGTCAGCTGGAAGGCAAACCATTATCCCCTCGGGATTCTCTTTCTTAATCAAAACTGCTCCTAAACCAATAGCTGTGGCAGTATTCCGAGATAAGGGTTCGGCAATAATCTTCTTTCTCTCCAAAAGAACTAATTTTTTCAGAGTAGGAACCTGCTGTTTATTTGTAATTACAAAAATTCTCTTCTTATCAATAAACGGCTCTAACCTCTCGAGAGTATCCTCAATCATTGTTTTGCGAGTAGCTACCGAAAGCATCTGCTTAGGGTTTTTTATCCGGCTCTTTGGCCAGAACCGCTCCCCTTTTCCCCCGGCTATTATTAGACAGTATAACATCATTCAGAAAATCCCAAATCACAAATTCCAAATCATAAATAAATCTCAAATTCCAATACTCAATGACCGAAACAAAATAAAGCCAATAACGAACTGTTTGAAATTTGGTGCTTGAAATTTATTTGTTATTTGGTGCTTGGTGCTTGGAATTTCTTAACTTTGGCATCTGCCAAAGTTAAGTTATAACCTTGGGTACCTTAAAAAAGTTCCTTTCTCTCTCCGGAGCATTCTTTAGCACTTCTTGAGGAGGCAATGATTTCTTGACTTTGTCTTCGCGGAAAACATTTTGCTTCCTCCCCTTTCCAAAAAGGGAACCAATCTTGACATCATCGGTCCGCAGATCCTTTAATTTATTGACATAGTCCAATATCTTGCTCAGCTGTCCGGCAATCTCTTTTTTCTCGTCTTCTTTTAATTTTATCCGGGCTAATTCTTCAATATGGCTGATATCATCGGTTTTTAAACCCATGGTTCCTCTCTGGAGACACCCTAATCTCTGCAAAATTTTTGCTTAGCTTAATAAACTCTTCTAAAGTAAGTGTTTCTCCGCGTCGCTTAAAATCTATATTCGTATCTCTAAGGAGCTTTTTACCCAAATCCTTGCTCAAGGAAAAATTACTTGTCAAACAATTAACAATGGTTTTTCTCCGCTGGCTAAAGGCGGCTTCAATTATCTCAAAAAAGGCCTCTTCGTCTTGAACAGAATACTTTTTTTCTTTATAAATATCTAATTTTACCAGACAAGAATCTACCTTTGGAACAGGAAAAAAGGACTTTGCGGAGATTTTAAAGACTACTCTGGGCTGGCTAAAAAATTTTGCCTTTACAGAGAGGATGCCGTAATTCTTGTTGCCAGGTTTGGCTGTGAGGCGCTCGCCTACCTCCTTCTGCACCGTAATCAGAATAAAATCAATCACTCCTTTTTGCTTAAATAAATGAAAAATTATTGGTGTAGTGATGTAGTAGGGAAGATTGCCGATTACCTTTGTTTCCTTTGCGAGCTTTAAATCTCTAAAATCAACCTTCAAGATATCCTTGTTTATAATCTCTAAATTAGGAAAATCTCCAAATCTATCCTTTAATATTTCAACTAACCGCTTATCTTTTTCAATGGCAATTACCCGTTTTGCCTTCTTTAAAATCCCCTCGCTCAAGACCCCAAATCCTGGGCCAATTTCAATGATTGTATCATCCCTCTGCAAATCAGCGGCTTTTATTATCTTGTGTCTGATATTCTCATCAATCAAAAAATTCTGCCCCCAATGTTTCTTGGGATGGAAGTTATGCTTTTCAAAAAGGGCCTGAAGGTTCATTGAGACAAAAACTCTGCCATCTTTATCGCCTCAACCATTGAGCCGGGATTGGCAATCCCTTTTCCGGCAATGTCAAAAGCAGTGCCGTGGTCCGGAGAGGTGCGGATTATTGGTAGCCCCAGGGTTATATTTACTCCCTTATCAAAGGCAAGCATCTTAAAAGGAATAAGCCCCTGGTCGTGATACATCGCTATTACCACCTCATATTTTTTAGAATATGCCTGATGAAAAAGCACATCTGCTGGCAAAGGACCTTCAATTTTCATTCCCTCTTGCCTTGCCTTTTTTACTGCTTTTTCTATCTCCTTTTCCTCCCTGCCAAAGAGCCCTTTTTCTCCGGCGTGGGGATTAAAACCGGCAACGCCAATCCTTGCTTTCTTTTTGAAATATTTTTTAAAAAAGTCATTGCTCAATTTTATCGTTTTATAAACCCTTTGCTTAGTTAATAAAGAACTTACTTCTCTGAGTGGCAGATGAGTGGTCACTAAAACTACATTGAAAAAAGAACTACCAAACATCATCGCAACATCTTTTACTCCGGTTAATTCTGCCAGCAATTGCGTGTGACCGGAATAATCATAGCCGGCTAAATTCATCGCCTCTTTGTTAACAGGAGCGGTGACTAAGGCGTCTATTTTTTTCTTCTGGGCAAGCTGGACGCCCTTCTCAATATATTCAACAGCCGCCCTACCTAATTCTCTGTCTACCCTCCCTGCTCTGAATTTATGATTTATATTAGAAAGGTCTAAAATGTTTGCTTGTTTTGGTAAAGGAATATTTAACTTATGAGAATTATTCTCCATTACTTTTTTATCGCCAATAATCAGAAATCTCGCACCTGGTTTTTTAACTTCTTTGTCGTCTAATGCTTTTAGAATTACTTCCGGCCCAATCCCTGCGGCATCCCCCATTGTAATGCCAATAACTTGCGCCTGGCGCTTGGCGCTTGGCGCTTGGCGTGATTTATCTAATCTCAATGTAGGCATCTTCTTTCAACTCCTCCATCCATTTATTAAACTCCTCTGCGCTTTTTTTCTGCCATAAGATATTTTCAATCTTATCCCTAACCTTTGGAAAACTGCTTATCTCTTTTTGTTGTTTCCCCTCCACCTTAAAAATACAATAACCAAGTTCTGTTTTTATCAGCCCCGAGAACTCTCCGATTTTTAGACTAAAGATAACACTATCAATTTGAGGAATCATCTCTCCTCTTGCTACAAATTTTACCTCTCCGTCCCTAAACTCATCTCCTGCTCTTAATTTATTCAATGTCTCTATGGCTTTATCCTTCGATGCGAAAGAGAGCATCCTTATTTTGACCCTTTCTGGTTGAGTAAAATCATCAATGTGTTCCTCGTAATAAGAGGCTATCTCTTCGGGCGTAACATCTACTTTTCTAACAAGATAATCTTGAATTGTCTTCCTAATCATAATCTGTTCTTTATATCTTTCTCTCAATTTCTGAATATTAAGATTTTCTTGCCTTAAGGTCTTGGTGAACTCCTCTGAGGAAGAAAATCTCTTTCTTGCTTTAGCGATTTCTTTTTCTATCTCCTCCTCACTTGCCTTAATCCCTCTCTTCTCTGCCTCCTCAAGAATAAGTTTATTCTCAATCATCTGCTCTAAAATATTCTTTTTTGCCCTCTTGAGTTTTTTATCCAAATCTTTATTTTGATAAACCGCCTTGTACTGTTCATAGAGAGGCAGGAGATTATAATCCAATTCCTGCTGAGTAATCACCTCGTTATTTACTACGGCAATAATCTTATTTATCTCTTCGGCACTTACAAAAAAGGTAGAAAAGAAAAAAACAAAAAGCAAAAAATGCAAAAACCCCTTTACCATTTTATCTCCGGAGCTCTCTTATCGCTGATTTCGCCCTCTTGTTTTTCGGGTCTATACTCAATATCTTTCTCCATTCTCTCTCTGCTTTATCAAAATCTCCCCTTTGATAATAATCCCAACCTGTTCGGTAAAGTTCGTCAATGACCTCGCTATATTCCTCCACTGTTGAAAACTCTCCTCTTTCTAATCCTTGCCATATTTGGTCCCAAGTACCAGCAACTTTCGCCCAAATGGCGCAAACAAATCTCTTTATTCCCGCAATATTTTTTTCCCATTCCGAAGGTTCTTCTTTGCTCGAAAAGAAGTCCTCAACAATCTGATGAAAACCCCACCTCTCTGCTTCTCTAACCTTACTCGTCTGGGGTCTGCCTATCAATGCAAAAGAAACAATAAAAAAAGAAACAAGCAACACCATCAAAATTGGCTTATTTCTTTTCATCCTTTCCTCCATTAAAACCTGAAGAAAAAATAGTCTCAATTCTTTCTTCTTGCTTAACTACTATCATCCCTTCCACATCCTTTAAGCCCTCAATCAACCTCAACCCTTTATCTTTGCCCAAAACAAATACAGCGGTGGCTAAGATATCGCTTTTTAAACAACTATTTGAAATAATTGTACTGCTTAAGATATTATCTTCGGCTACTTGTTTACTTTGAGGATTGATAATGTGCTTTCTAAGATAATTTCCAGAGGTAGCAATCGCTTTATTTCTTAATTTTAAAACCCGCAATATCTTATTTCCTTCTTGCGGATGTTGAATGCCGATTTTCCACTCCCTTCCTGAGGCTATTATATCACCGCCGGCATTTATTAAGAAAGAACTAACCTCTGACTCTCTCAATCCTTTAGCAGCTTGGTCAACAATATACCCCTTTGCACAACCCCCTAAATCTATCTTTAGACCTTCTCTGCTAAAAAAAATTGTCCTTTTCTTCTCGTTTAAGCCAATATCTTTATAACTCGCCTCTTTATTCGGAGAGTTTATAGTGGGGTCAAATGCCCCATCAGTGAGCTCGGAGAATTCAACTGCTTTTTTAATAACAAAAAACAGCTCCTCGCTTACATCTAGCGGTTGCTGGACAGTGTTTCCATTCAGTCGGGAGAGTTCACTCTTCGGATTATAAAAGTCAAAGATCTTTTCTAACCTATCCATCTCGGCAAATGCTAAATTTATCTTTCTTTGAAGTTCTTTTCTATCTTGCCCAACCGCTTTGATTTCAACGGTGGTACCTAAAAGAATGCGTTTGTCTTGAACCGACGAGAGAGAACAAGCGGAAGGCAGAAGAAAAAAGAGTAGGCAGTAGGCAGTAGGCAGTAGGCAAAATTTCTTCATTTAGATATTCAATTTTCTAATTCCATCTCTTACTTTCTCAGCCGATTTCTGAAGCAGTCTCTTTTCTTCTTTATTCAACTTTAACTCTATAATTTCTTCTACACCATCTCTGCCGAGCTTGACCGGTACCCCTAAACAAACATCTTTTAAATTATACTCTCCATCTAAATAAACAGAAGCAACGAGTACTCTCTTCTCATCATTAATTATCGCTTTCAGCATCAAAAAGATAGCCGCCGAGGGAGCATAATAGGCACTGCTTGCTAAATAAGAGATAATCTCGGCTCCCCTGCTGCGCACTTTTTTTGTTAATTCTTCAATCCTTTTTTGACTTAATAACTGCCTGAGAGGAACCCCGTAAATCGTAGAATATCTCACCAGGGGAAGCATTAAGTCCCCGTGCATCCCTAAAACCATTGCTTGGATATTTTGCCGAGAGACACCCACTTCCTCAGCAATAAGAGCAGAAAATCGCCCGGAATCTAAGACCCCGGACATCCCCATAATCCTCTGGCGGGAAACTTTGCTCAATTTATAGACAAAATAAGTGAGCACATCTAAAGGATTAGTAACTACAATAATTATTGCTTTTGGGCTATATTTCTTTATTCTGGGAATAATGCTCTGGATAATCTCTTTGTTCTTAATTAATAAATCTTCTCTGCTCATCCCCGCCTGGCGGGGAAATCCAGCCGTAAGGACAACTATATCCGAATCTTCAACCTCTGAATAATCCTTGCAATAATTGATTTTTCCGCCATAATTCAAGGTTGCCAAACTGTCTCTTAAATCTAAGACCTTGCCTTGAGCAAGATCTTTATTTATGTCTAAAAGAAAAACCTCTCCTAAATTATCCTCGACAACCCGCATTGCCAATGTCGCTCCTACCTTGCCGGCACCAATAATAGCAATCTTTACTTTCTTTTTCTCCATTTTTACTTTACATTGATTTTAGCGTGTGGCTTGCAGCGTGTAGCGTGTGGCGTATTATCTCCTCTCCCATTTCTTTTGTCCCGGCAGAACCTCCTAAGTCATAAGTAACTACCTTGCCTTCTCTGATCACCTCTTGAATCGCCTTTTCTAATCTCTCTGCGGCGGCATTTTCTTTCAAATGACGCAACATTAGAGCAACCGAAAGGAGCATTGCTGTAGGATTTACCTTATTCTTTCCTTTATATTTGGGGGCACTCCCGTGCGTGGGCTCAAACAGAGCAATATCGTCGCCAATGTTTGCCCCTGGACTCATTCCCAAGCCACCGACCAAACCAGCGCACAAATCAGAGATGATATCGCCATAAAGATTTGGGAGAACCAAAACATCATATTTCTCTGGCTTCAAAATCAACTGCATACACATATTGTCCACAATTCTGTCTTCAAATTCAATCTCGGGGTACTCTCGGCTTATCTCTCTGCCCATCCCTAAAAATAAACCATCTGTGTATTTCATTATGTTTGCCTTATGCACGGCAGTAATCCTTCTTCTCCCGTTCTTTTTCGCATATTCAAAGGCAAAGCGGAAAATCCTCTTGGAAGCATATTCAGAAATGGGTTTTATAGAAATGGCTGAATCCGAAGAAACTTTATTTCCTTTAAGGCGTTGAATATCGAGAATTATTTTTCTGGTATCTTTTTCTCCTTGTTTAAACTCAATCCCGGCATATAGGTCCTCGCTATTCTCACGGATAACAACTAAGTCTATATCTCTGTATCTTGATTTTGTCCCCGCAAATGACTTATAGGGACGCAGGCAGGCATAGAGGCCTAATTCCTGGCGCATCTGGACATTTACTGAACGAAACCCTCCTCCTACAGGAGTGGTAATCGGCCCTTTGATCGCAACTTTATTCTTCTTAATGGATTGAAGGGTTGATTCTGGCAAGGGAGTATTAAATTTCTTCAGTGCCTCCTCGCCGGCAATTGCTTCCTCCCATTCAACCTGAACGCCCATAGCTGCAAGGCATCTCTTAGCCAAATTGCTTATCTCCGGACCAATTCCATCACCGGGGATAAAGGTAATCTTGTGCATATCTCATCCCTCCCCCTGCTCTTAAAATTTCTTTCATCAAAGAAGGAAGGGAAAAAATTATCTGCTTATCTTCCATCTTTAAAATCCCTCTATCTAAGTCCATCTCTAAAAAATCATTTTCCTTGATTTCTTCAGTATCACAGATAATCAGCGGCAAACCAATATTAAAAGAATTACGATAAAAAATACGGGCAAAACTATTGGCAATTACCGCTTTAACCCCGGCGGCTTTTATTACCAAAGGAGCCTGCTCGCGCGAAGAACCACAACCAAAATTCCTGCCAGCAACGATAAATATCTCTTTTCCCTTAATTTCGTCATAAAAATTAGGACGAATATCCTCCATAATGTGTCGGCTAAGTTCGTTTATATCCGTAATTGAGAATTTGTATCTCCCGGAAATAATCAGATCCGTATTTATATCATCCCCAAATTTTTTGGC
>JAGGUG010000014.1 GCA_021158625.1 Candidatus Omnitrophota bacterium
GAAGCACGCCGTTGATTTGCCCAGCGAGCAAATCACGGCTCGGTGCTCGCCCTCGCTCTCTCGCTCACTTCGTTCGCTCGAACCGTGCCCGCTCGGGCTGCGCAACGGCTTCTTAGCGACACAACCCTACGCTTTAGCAATTTAATCTGTGTAATCGGATTTTAATCAGTGTAATCAAGGGCAAAGCCCTAAAAAATGAATGATAAAGAAAAAATAGCTGAGATTTTAAAGAAGCGCAATTCTTTTTTAATCGGTTCGCATGTTAATCCCGATGGGGATTCTCTGGGGACTGAATTAGCCCTCGCATCTTTATTAAAAAGAATGGGTAAAAAAGTAGCCGTGCTCAATCCTGATTCTTTGCCTTCTATCTATGGCTTTCTTCCTTATAAGGAATGGATATCTTCCTCTTGCAAAGAGAATGACTGGGAGGTAGGGATTATTGTTGATAGTAGTGAATATGAGCGTCTAAAGAAGATTCAGAAATTTTTTTCTTCCCTGCCATTCGTTATCAACATTGACCACCATGTAAGTAATAAAAAATTCGGTAATCTGAATTTTTTAGATAGCTCGGCGAGTTCAGCGGGAGAGATGGTCTACGAGATTTTTAAAACCCTTGGTGAGCGACCTACAAAAGAAGAGGCCTTGTTGCTTTATGTAGCCATTCTTACCGACACAAATTGTTTTAAATTTAGCACTACCGCTCATACTCATTATGTTGTGAGTGAACTTCTGAGTTTTGGTCTCAATCCCAGAGAGCTCCAGGAGAAAATCTATGATATCCCATTTTTGACAGTTAAGTTATTAGGATTGATTTTCTCTACTCTCCAGATTAGCAAAAGCAGAAAAGTAGTGTGGGCGGAGATAACCAGAGAAATGCTTGAGAGCATTGATAAAGGTAGAAGCGGAGACATTGCTCAGACAGATGTTTTTATCAATCAAATAATCTCAATTAAGAATATTAAGGTAGCCGCTTTATTCAAGGAATTAGATAATAAAATAAAAATCAGTTTGAGGTCAAAGGATTCTGTAGATGTGAATAAGATTGCCAAGGTGTTTGGCGGAGGAGGCCATCTTAGAGCAAGCGGTTGTTTAATCCAAGGTGCGTTAAAAGAAGTGGAAGAAAGGGTGATTGGAGAGATTGAGAAGGAGATAGGGAATAAAGTTGGCAGTAAGCAGTAGGCAGTAGGCAATAAACCAGTTGGCAGTTAGTAAAAAATTGTCGATTAGAAATTATAATAAAATTATGGAAGGGATTTTAATTATTGATAAGCCTGCCGGATGGACATCCTATGATGTAGTTAACTTTATCCGCCGGCGATTTAAGATAAAGAAGGTAGGGCACGCCGGAACATTAGACCCCTTAGCCACCGGTGTTCTGGTTGTTTTATTAGGGAGATATACAAAATTGTTTAGAAAATTTAGCAGCGAGGATAAGGAGTATAATGGGACTCTGCGTCTGGGGGTTTCCACAGACTCACAGGATGCCGATGGTAAGGTGATTGCTAAGAAAGAAATTTCTTCGGTTAGCCGGGATGACCTAAAAAAGGCATTTACTAAATTCAAGGGAGATATCGAGCAGATTCCGCCGATGGTTTCGGCTTTGCGTTATAAGGGAAAGCGGTTGTATAAACTTGCTCGCCAGGGCAAAGAGGTGCCCCGCAAACCGAGGAAGGTTTCTATCTATAAATTTCAGCTCACTGATTTCAATCCTCCGGATGTTGATTTTTTTCTCTCTTGTTCCAAGGGAACCTATGTGCGCACCTTATGCCACGATATCGGTGAAATGCTCGGCTGCAGCGGGCATCTATTGAGATTGAGAAGGATAAAGAGCGGGGATTTTGGCCTAAATGATAGTATAACTATTGAAGAATTGAAAGAGATGGAGCGGGAAGAGCTGGAGAAGAGAATAATTAAGCAATAGTCAGACCTTACTTACACCCCCGAGGTGTAAGTGGGTTCACGCTGTTAAATCCCCGCCAAGGCGGGGAGCGGCAAAGCCGCAGGCCGTCTTTGCTAAGGCTTCGCCGGGCTTCGGCTCTCCGACTTTCGTCGGAGTAAGAAAAGTATTATGACAAGGAATGAAATGTTTCAAAAGAATCTAACCCTGTCCACAGAGTTTAACAAATATCTTCTTAAGCATCCTGAGATGTATGAGCAGATCCCTCAAAATGCCCATCTTGTTTTTTGCCTGCAGAGGATACCGAACTTAAACAAATCAATCAGCGATTAGCAGAGCGGCTTAAACGACAGGGAGAGCAGATAGTTTATGTCCGAATAAAACGGGTTCGCAAGATAAATGTTTCTCGTATTAGTTCGCCAAAAATAGCCGTGACAGCATAAATGCAATCTAGCATAGTTACAATTGGGGTTTTTGATGGTCTGCATTTAGGTCACCGAGAAGTTATTCGCCAGACAGTAGATTATGCTCGCGGCATAAAGAGAAAGAGCGTTCTCTTGACTTTTAAACCCCATCCCCAGGAGGTTATTGCTAATAAAAAGGTAGAGTTAATTACTTCTTATAAGCAAAAAAAAGAGCTGATTGCCAAATTGGGAATTGATATTTATAAAGAATTAGAATTCAATTCTTCTTTTGCTTCTCTTTCGGCAGAAGGGTTTGTAAAGAGGGTTTTAATAGATAAGTTAAGAATCGAAGCTCTAATTTTGGGAGCAAATTATCGTTTTGGAAAAGATGAACAGGGCGATGCACAGTTAATCCGAAAATTAGCAAAGAGGTATAACTTTGAAGCGGTTATTGTTCCATCTCTTAAAATCAATGAGCAGGTTGTAAGCAGCAGTTTGATTCGTTCTTTTATTAAACAAGGAGATTTCCAGCAGGCGAATAAATTTTTAGGCCGTGACTGGAAGATTTATGGAGAGGTATTTAGGGATTCGGAGCGGGGGAGGAGCTTGGGTTATCCCACAGCCAATCTTCGTTATCCCCCAGAAATTCTTCTCCCTCAAGGGGTATTTGCCGCTGAGATTATTTTGGATAGTACAAATGAAAAGAAGAAGGGGGTAGTGAATATTGGTAAGAGACCTACTTTTTCTCCCCAGGCAAAAGAAAAAAATCTTGAAGTGCATATTTTTGATTTTCAAAAGGAGCTCTACGGTGATAAAATAGGACTCATTCTAAGACATAAGATTCGCAACGAACAAAGATTTTCCAGCAAAGAGGAATTAGTTCAGCAGATTAAGAAGGATGAGCAGGAAGCAAAGAAGTATTTTCTTAAGTTCGGCAAATGACAGAGTTAAGAAATTCCAGTATATTGTCTTACGGTTATCGGTTGCGGTTGCGTAGCTCGAATCATCGGATGTCTTACAGTTGCGTCTATTACTTTCAACGATAGACGGTAACCGTTTCCAGCTACGCAACCCTTCAACGATTGACGCTCTTTCAGAGGGGGTAAAAAATGTTAAACAAAGAAAAAAAGAAAGAAATAGTTGAAAAATTTAGGACGCGGAAAGGCGACACCGGTTCTTCGGCGGTGCAAATCGCCCTTTTCACCGAGCGGATAAACAAACTAACCGAACATTTTAAGAAGTTCAAGAAGGATAATAACTCGCGGCGGGGATTGCTTAAACTAATCGGCCAGCGGAAGAGAATGTTGGATTATCTGAGAAGAAAAGATTTCTCCAAATATCACGAACTCATTGGTAAATTGGGACTACGAAAATAAAAAAGAGCGATTACAGCGATGAAAAATACGATTACAGCGATAAAAAGTAGAATTGGCATCGTTATGCCTTATTATATCGTTGTAATCATTCCTTAATCGCCGTAATCATTCAATTATGAAAAAGCAAACAAAGATAAGGAATGAGGATTTTATTATTGAGACCGGAAGGCTTGCCAAGCAAGCCGCTGGAGCGGTTACTGTGCAATGCGGGGGGACGGTGGTATTAGTGACAGTTACTTGGAGCGATAAAGCGAAAGAGAATTGCGATTTTCTGCCTCTGACTGTTGACTATCGGGAAAGAACCTATGCTGCCGGCAAAATTCCCGGAGGTTTTTTTAAACGAGAAGGGAGACCTACAGAGAAAGAAATTCTGAGCTCTCGCTTGATTGACCGCGCAATACGAACTCTCTTCCCTAAGAATTTCAATTACGAGGTCCAGGTTATAGCCACAGTTTTATCTGCTGATGGGAAAAATGAGCCCGATTGGCTGGCGATAAATGGTGCTTCGGCAGCTTTGCTTCTCTCCGATATTCCTCTTAACAAAGCAGTAGGAGCAATAAGGATAGGGAGGAGCCGCGGGAGAAGGTTTGGCCCGTTAAATAATCCCGACCAAGTCGGGATTCCCACTTCGCGGGATTTAACGAGGTTTATTATCAACCCTTCCTATTCGGAGTTGGAGAAAAGTGACCTGAATTTAGTAGTTGCCGGGACAGAAGAGGACTTATTGATGTTAGAGGGTGAGGCAAAGGAGATAGATGAATTTGCCTTTTTAGAGGGAATAAGAACTGCTCAGGAGGCAATAAAGAGACTCGTCATTTTGCAGAAGGAGATAGCAAGAGAATGCGAGAAAAGAAGGGAGAGAGAAATTTCTTTGAAGGAGATAAGTGCTTCTCCATTTTATCTGAAATTGGAACAAATTGCCGCTAAAGAGATAGAAGAAATCATTCAATTGAAGGATAGAGAAGAACGCAAGGAAAAGTTTGCTTTGTTAGCCGAAAGGGTAAAGGAAGAAGTTTTACAAGGTGACTACTTTGGTTTCTGCGAAGAAGAAATAGTTAGAGAAGTGGGATTGATTCTGGATGATTTAAAGAGAAAGGAGTTTCGGCGTCTAATTACAGAAAAGCAGAAAAGACAGGATGGAAGGGGTTTTAAGGAGATTAGACCTCTAAAATGTGAAGTTGGGGTTCTGCCCTGCACCCATGGCTCCGCTTTATTCACCAGAGGGCAAACCCAGAGTTTAACCGTAGTTACCTTAGGCACAAAGATGGATGAGCAGATTGTTGAGGCATTGGAAGGGAAAAGCCGCAAGAGGTTTATGCTCCATTACAACTTTCCTTCTTTTAGCGTGGGAGAGGTGAGACCACTGCGCGGACCGGGTCGGAGAGAAATTGGACATGGGGCATTAGCCGAGCGGGCTCTAAGCAGTGTTCTACCTAGCGAAGAAGAATTCCCTTACACAGTAAGGGTAGTTTCTGATATTTTAGAATCCAATGGCTCTTCCTCCATGGCAACTGTCTGCGCAGGAAGTTTAGCATTGATGGATGCCGGGGTACCTATAAAATCAGCGGTAGCTGGTATAGCCCTTGGTCTCGTGAAGGAGGGGGAAAGGATGGTTCTCCTTACCGATATTGCCGGCGATGAGGACCATTATGGCGATATGGATTTGAAGATTGCCGGGACTTCCAAGGGGATTACAGCAGTGCAGATGGATTTGAAGATCGAAGGGCTTAGTTTAGATATTCTCTCAGCCGCTTTTGACCAGAGCAGGAAAGCGCGAATTGAGATTTTGAACAAGATGGCGGCTACAATAAGCAGGCCCCGGGCAGAGCTCTCTCCTTATGCTCCGCGAATTACTATCATCCAGATAAATCCGTCCAAGATTGGAAATGTGATTGGACCAAGTGGTAAGACCATCAAGGAGATTATCAGAAAGACCGGTGTAGAGATTGATGTAGATGATGAAGGCAAGGTTATGGTCGCCTCGCCGGATAAAAGTGCCTCTGAGGAGGCAATAGCAATGATTAAACGACTCAGCGAGGAGTTAGAGGTGGGTAAGGTTTACTCAGCAAAGGTCAAAAAAATCACCAATTTTGGAGCCTTTTGCGAGATTCTTCCCGGAGAGGATGGGTTTATCCATATCTCTGAACTGAGCAACGGCTATGTAGAAAAGGTAGAAGATGTGTTGAAATTAGGGGATAAGGTCAAGGTAAAAGTAATTAAGATAGATGAACAGGGAAGGGTTAGTTTGAGTAAAAAACAAGCGGAGAGGAAATGATCAAAGCAATCATCAGTGGCTATTGTGGGAAGATGGGCCGAAGGATTGCTGCCCTGGCTTTTCAGGATGAGCAATTGAAGATTGTGGGCGGATTGGAAAATAAGGGACATCCTTTATTAAACAAGGATATTGGC
>JAGGUG010000044.1 GCA_021158625.1 Candidatus Omnitrophota bacterium
AAGTAATCCCTCTTATGTACTATCCCACTAAACAAGAATTTATAAAAAAAGCAGGTGAAGGCAATTTAATTCCGGTCTGGAAAGAGATTCTTGCTGATGTTGAGACCCCTTTATCTCTGTTCAAGAGATTAGATAGAGGAGGATTTTCTTTTCTGTTAGAATCTGTAGAAAAAGGAGAAAGGTGGGGGCGTTATTCTTTTTTAGGGACTAATCCCTCCTTAGTGTTTAAGAGCAAGGGTCGAGAGGCAGAGATAAGCAAGGATGGAAATCTTAGGAGATTTAAGACAGACCAGCCTTTAACAGAATTAAAAAAGCTCATCTCTCAATATAAACCAGTAGAGACACAAGACCTGCCCTATTTCTGGGGCGGATTGGTGGGTTATGTAAGTTATGACAGTGTGCGCTTTTTTGAGCCAATTTTAGCCACCGGCGACAAGAATATTGACGATTTCAATCTCCCCGACATCTTTTTTATCCTTGCCGATGAGGTTCTCATCTTTGACCACCTCGAGCAGAAGTTCAAGATTGTAGTTAATGCCGATATAGCAGAAGAGAAAAGAGAGGAGGTGCCAGAAGACAGATTAAGAAAAATATATGAGCAGGCGACCAAAAGAATTGAACAGATTATTCAGGAAATAGGCAAACCTCTAAGAGAAAAACCGCTTCCACTTTCTCCTAATTTAAAAAGAGAGGATTGGAAAAGCAATTTTTCTCAAGAAGGATTTAAAACGGCAGTCAGTAAAGCAAAGGAGCACATCCTCCAAGGGGATATAATTCAAGTTGTTCTTTCGCAGAGATGGGAAAGAGAACTTGATTGTTCGCCTCTGAATATCTACCGCGCCCTGCGCTGCATCAATCCCTCGCCCTATATGTTTTACCTGAATTTTAAAGAGGTAAAGCTAATCGGCTCTTCGCCGGAAATCCTGGTGCGTTCTCAGGGTGGGAAAGCAGAGCTGAGGCCAATCGCCGGCACCCGTCGGCGAGGCGAAGACCCGGCGGAAGACGCAGAGTTAATCAAGGAGTTATTAAATGACCCTAAAGAAAAGGCCGAGCACATTATGCTGGTGGATTTGGGCCGAAATGACCTTGGGCGGGTCTGCGAGTACAACAGTATTTCTATCCCGGAGTTAATGGTCATTGAAAAATATTCTCATGTGATGCACATTGTCTCTCAATGTGAAGGGAGATTAAGAAGGGATAAAGATGTCTTTGATTTGTTTAAAGCCTGTTTTCCGGCCGGCACTGTGAGTGGTGCTCCTAAGATAAGGGCGATGCAGATAATTGAGGAGCTGGAGAAAAACAAGAGGGGACCTTATGCCGGGGCAGTAGGCTATTTTGGTTTTTCAGGGAATCTGGACTCCTGTATTGCCATCAGGACAATATTGGTAAAAGACAGCAAGGTTTATATCCAGGCCGGGGCAGGTATTGTCGCTGATTCTCAGCCGGAAAGGGAATATAAGGAGACGATAAATAAGGCCGAGGCGATGAAAGAGGCGGTAGAGATGGCGAGAGAATGGGAAGTTAAAATCACAAATTCCAAATCACAAACAAATTCCAATTGACCCTGTTAAATGCCGCTTCGTGGCAATTTCCCTCTGGCGGAATTATTTAACAGGGTGAACCCAAACAAAAAATAACAAAAAAATGCTTTTAAGTAGTTGTTTTTGGTCATTGGTTATTGTAATTTGGTGCTTGGTGCTTGGAATTTCTCAACTTTGACGAATGCCAAAGTTGAGTTAAGATGATTTTAGTAATTGATAACTACGATTCCTTTGTTTATAACTTAGTGCAGTATTTAGGAGAGTTTGAGAAAGAAATTATTGTCCGGCGCAACGATAGGATTAGTCTCGGCGAGATTAGAAAGCTCAAGCCACAGAAGATTGTTCTCTCTCCGGGCCCGGGAAGACCCGAAGAGGCAGGGATTTGTAAAAGAGTAATAAAGACCTTTAGCAAGGAGATTCCTATTTTAGGGGTTTGCCTGGGCCATCAATGTATTGCCGAGGCATTTGGTGGGAGGGTAGTCTTGGCGGAAAAGGTAATGCACGGAAAGACCTCTCTGATTTATCATAATCAGAAAGGAATCTTCCGCAATATCCAGAATCCCTTTGTTGCCACCCGCTATCACTCCTTGATTGTCCAAAAAGAATCTCTCCCCGATGTTTTAGAGATCATCGCCCAAACCGAGAAAGATGAGATTATGGGATTAAAACATAGAGACTATCTAACATGGGGTCTCCAGTTTCATCCCGAGTCCATATTGACAAAAGAAGGAAAGAGGATACTGAAGAACTTTCTTAATGTAAATGAAGCCCAAACTTATGGAGCTTAAGCGAACATAAGTTTGCTGGCTAAATTTACCCAGCACTAATTTTTCAAAGATGTCTTTAACCAAAGCAGAAAATTAGTGCTGGATTCAATTCCACCATACAATTTAGTCTCCTTGCAGTCGCCTAAATTGTGGTGTCATTGAAGGAGGAAGTATTATGCCCAAGATTTATCTTATTGATGTTACTAATCGTGATGGAGTGCAAACCTCTCGTTTAGGATTGGCAAAATTAGAAAAAACGATGTTGAATATCTTTCTTAACGAAATGGGGATTTACCAGAGCGAATTTGGCTTTCCAGTAACCAGACACGAAACCAATTACTTAAATGCCAATCTGGAATTGGCAAAGATGGGAGTGCTAAAGCCAATAATTTTAGAGGGATGGATAAGAGCGATAAGCGAGGATGTCCAGAAGGCAGTTACTTTAACCCGAGTAGAGCATCTCAATCTCTCTATCTCTACTTCTTCGCAAATGATTAGGGGCAAGTTCCAGGGGAGAAAGACAAAGAAAGATATTATCCAGATGATGACTGAGGCGGTAGATTTAGCCCGAGAGAAGGGGATAAAGACCATTGGGGTAAACGCGGAAGACGCCTCGCGCACCCAAAAGGATTATTTAATAGAATTTGCCCTGGCCGCCAAAGAGCACGGAGCAGATAGGATTAGATATTGTGATACACTGGGTTATGATAACCCTTTTACCATTTATGAAAGGGTTCGTTTACTGGCCGAGAAGGTTCAGATTCCTATTGAACTGCACTGTCATAATGACCTGGGAATGGCTGTTGCCTGTTCGGTTGCCGGGGCAAAAGCGGCTATTGATGCCGGCGTAGATGCCTATATAAATACTACCGTAAATGGAATAGGAGAAAGAGCCGGGAACGCCGATTTGGTTTCCGTGATACTGGCAATCAAATATTCCAGCGGCTTTAAGAATAAGTATATTCTGGATGAGAGGATTGACCTCTCTAGGGCATGGAAACTGGCTAAGTATGCTGCCTATGCCTTTGGTGTGCCCATACCTGTGAATCAGCCTGGTGTGGGCGCTAATGCCTTTGCTCACGAATCAGGGATCCACGCTGATGGGGCACTAAAAGATAGGCGCAATTATGAACTCTATGATTTTGAAGAATTAGGGCGGGGAGAGCCGGAGATTGTAGAAACCGGCCGAAAGATAACCGCCGGCGAATACAGTGGCATCAAGGGCTTCCGCAATGTCTATGAGCGACTGGAGATAAAGTTTAAGAACGACAAAGAGGCATCTGATATTTTGGAATTGGTGCGTTACGCCAATGTGCATACCCAGAAGCCCTTAACCGAAGATGAACTGAAGTTTATCGCCAGATACCCGGACATCGCCAAAAAGATATTTACAATGAAACCACTGAATTAAAAGGTCACCAGTCACCAGGTTACCAGTCACCAGCAAAAACAAAGACTGGAAACTGGAAACTGGAAACCGGTGACTTCTTTATTTATGACTACTATCGTTATTGGAATGCAGTGGGGAGATGAAGGAAAGGGCAAGATTATTGATATCTTGTCTGAAAGGGCAGATATCATTGTTCGCTATCAGGGCGGAAATAATGCCGGGCACACAATCGTCTTGCCGGAAGGGAGGTTTATTCTCCATCTAATTCCTTCAGGAATTCTGCGCAAAAATAAAAAGTGCATTATCGGCAATGGTGTGGTTGTTGACCCTCAGGCTTTAATTAAAGAGATTGAAGAGTTAGAAAAAAGGGGAATTAAGATAGATAGAAGGCTGTTAATAAGCGAACGCTGTCATATTATCTTTCCCTATCACCGCATATTGGATAGATTGCGAGAAGAGAAAGGGGTTTTAAAGATTGGCACTACTGCTCGGGGGATTGGTCCCTGCTATGCCGACAAGGTCTCCCGCACAGGGATAAGATTTATTGACCTCTACAGCAAAGATTTCAAAGAGAGATTGAGAAATAACATAAGGGAGAAAAACGAGATTTTTAAAGCTTATGGTTTCAAGGGTTTTTCTTTTAACAAAGTTTATGAGCAGTATCAGGAATTTGCCGAAAGATTAAGGAGATATATCTGCGATTGTTCAGTGGTTTTAAATAGAGCAATATCGGAGAAAAAAAATATCTTATTTGAGGGCGCTCAAGGGACACTTCTGGATATTGATTATGGCACTTATCCTTATGTTACCTCTTCTAATGCTCTTGCTGGAGGTGCCTGTGCAGGGGCCGGGATTGCCCCTACCTCTATAGAGGAAGTAATCGGTGTAGCGAAGGCATATACCACTCGTGTCGGCGAAGGACCATTTCCTGGACAGTTTTCAGATAGATTAATGGCAGAGTTCCAACGCGTGGGGAAAGAATATGGGGCGACTACCGGCCGCTCAAGGCGATGCGGTTGGTTTGATGCGCTCATTGCCAGGCATTCGGTGAGGCTCAATAATCTAAAGACTATCGCTATTACTAAATTGGATGTTTTAAGCGGGCAGAGGAGTGTCAAGATTTGCACTGCTTATAAGTATAAGAATAAGGTCTTTAAGGAATTGCCTGCTGATAGCCGGGTTTTAGCCCAATGCAGACCTATCTATGAGAACTGGGCGGGTTGGGAGGAGGATATCTCTCCAATTAGAGAGTATAAGGACCTTCCTCAGAATGCCCGAAGATATCTCGAGAGGATAGAACAACTTTTAGGGGTTGAGATTAAGATAATCTCGGTTGGCTCTCAGCGAGAGGAAACCATTTTTAAGGAGAGTTTTGCAAAGATTTAATAAGAAGGAATTTTTGCATTCCTTGTAATTCTGTTTATGTTCAAAATAGTTTTAGCCACTAAAAATCTGAATAAAAAAAGAGAAATAGAGGAGATAATTAGATTAAAAGATATTTACCCTGTTAAGTCCCCGCCAAGGCGGGGAGCGGCAAAGCCGCTATTTAACGGGGTAAGGTTCTTATCTCTCGCTGATTATCCCTCTTTTCCTGAAATAGAAGAGGACGGGAAAGATTTTAGAGAGAATGCAATAAAGAAGGCTTTAGCCACGGCCAATTTTACTCAGGAACTTGCTTTGGCTGATGACTCCGGCTTAGAAGTAGAAGTATTAAAAGGGGAACCGGGAATCCATTCAGCCCGCTTCGCTGGTGAGAAAAAAGACGATAGAGCGAACATCAAAAAACTCTTGGAGCTATTAAAGGGCGTTCCTCAAGAAAAACGCCAGGCTAAGTTTAGATGCGTGATTGCTCTGGCTAAACCAGGAAGAGTGATTAAAGTAGCAGAAGGGGTTTGTAAAGGGTTTATTACCTTTGAACCGAAAGGGAATTTTGGCTTTGGGTATGACCCGGTTTTCTTCCTGCCTTCTTATAATAAGACATTTGCGGAGTTGGACCCGCAAATAAAAAACCAAATCAGTCATCGAGCAAAGGCGATAGAGAAAATAAACCAATCATTGCAAAATATAAAATTAGCATTGCGAAATGCAAAATGAAAAAACAATTCTTAGGATTATTCATTTTAAAGTGCTAATTGATAATTTTGCATTGATTCCGGGATGTAGCGCAGCTTGGTTAGCGCGCCTGGTTTGGGACCAGGAAGTCGCCAGTTCAAATCTGGCCATCCCGACCAATTATTACAACAATATATAATGAAAATAGTAGAAAGACAGAAAGCCATAGAATTAAGAGAGAAAGGTTTGACTTATAGTGAGATTAGGCAGCGTTTAGATATCTCTAGGGGTTCCCTTAGTTTATGGTTACACGACATTCCTTTTGTTCTAAGTGAGAGGAGACGTAATAGACGAAGACTAGCTAGTTTTCGCAATAGTCAAGTATTACATAAACGGAAAATCCAAAGAGTTTCTCAGATTATGAGAGCAGCAAAAGAAGAGATGCTAAATACAAAACTTGATGAATTAAAGTTGCTTGGAGCTATGGCATATTGGACTGAAGGCTCTAAGACAAGAGACAGCTTAGTAAAAATTACCAATTCTAATCCAGACTTTATTAAATTTGTTCTCAAATGGCTGCGAGAAATTTGTGGTGTATCTGAAAAGAAATTACGAGTTCATCTGCGCATACATGGTGATTTAAACAAAAAAGAAGCAGAGCAATATTGGTCAAAAATAACCGGAATTCCTTTGAATAGATTCTATAAGACAACTTACAAAATAAGTGCTTCTAACGGTAAACGGTATAATAAGCTTAAATATGGAATTGCTAGTATAATAGTATGTGACACAAATTTATTCTATAGAATTATGGGATGGATTGAGGGTATGGTCGAAAGGATAAAATAGACTATTCTACTCTTGGGTCTTAAGACAAATATCAGAAAGGTCGGCGGTTCGAATCCGCCCGCCCCGACCATTCCTTGCAGATTTGCGCCGAAGGTGAGATTTGGTAGAGAATGGACAGGGTCTATTTCGCTTTGAGCAGTTTGCCCGAAGCAAATTGCGTCCTGAGTTTATGCAAAATCTAATTGTTTCCTCTGCTCCCCATATTCACTGTCGAGATTCCACAAGGAAGGTAATGTGGTCGGTAGTTGTTGCCTTAATCCCGGCCGGGATTGCCGCCGGCATTTTCTTTGGAATAAGAGCCTTAGAGATTATCTTTATCTCGGTGGTCTTTGCGGTAGTATTTGAGTTCTTGATCCAGAGACTCAGAAGACAGGAGATTACTGTTCTTGACGGGAGTGCTGTAATCACCGGGATTCTTTTGGCCTTTACTCTTCCTCCTACTGTTCCGCTCTGGCTGCCGATAGTGGGCGTATTTATCGCCATTGTTTTTGGAAAACAGATCTTTGGCGGATTAGGAAATAATATCTTCAATCCAGCATTGGTTGGACGGGCTTTTCTGGTTGCTTCCTGGCCAAATCTGATGAGTAGGTGGGTAGCACCATTTAGTTATCGTATGGATGCAGTTACCTCGGCTACGCCCTTAGCGTTAATTAAAGGAAACGAAACAATAAGCGGACATTTTTCTTATTGGAATCTTTTTATGGGTAACTGTGCAGGGTGCCTGGGAGAAACCTCGGCTTTGGCTTTGCTATTAGGAGCGGGTTTTCTCTTTTATAAAAGGTATATCACCTGGCATATACCTCTTACTTATATTCTTAGTGTCGGGTTATTAACCTGGCTCTTGGGCAGAGAGGGTTTATTTAGTGGTGATTTTCTCTATAATATCCTTGCCGGTGGTTTAATGTTAGGAGCGTTGTTTATGGCTACCGATATGACCACTACTCCCCTCGCTAATAAAGGAAAACTCATCTTTGGCCTGGGTTGCGGATGTATTACGGCTCTCATTCGGCTTAAGGGAGGCTATCCAGAGGGAGTTTGTTATTCTATTCTGCTTATGAATGCGTTTACGCCCTTGATTGATAAACTAACCACTAACCGAGCGCACACTTCATAGCTGGGTTGGTGTAATTTCTGGTTTTAAAAGCTTGTAACCTGAAGCTTGTAGCTTGCAGCCTGTAATATGTTTAAAAAAGGACTAATTTTGGGAATAATTTCTTTTGTTGCCGCTGTTTTGCTTTCGTTTACCTATATCTTAACCAAGCCGATTATTGCCCAACAGAGCTTAAAGAGTGAAGAGGAGGCTATCTCTGCATTTTTGCCCAATGTAGATAGAATAGAAAAGATAGAAAAGGAAGGAAAGGTTTGCCCCGTTAGAAAAAACCATATTCGTAAAGGTGAGGATGACAAAGGGGATTATAAAGAGAGAGAGGGGGAGGATGAGGGTCGTAAGTTTTCTAACGGGGTTTATTATAAATGCTATAGCCAGGGCAAATTAGTCGGTTATGCACTCATTGCCTCTGCTTCTGGTTACAGCAGTGAAATCAAAGTGATGATAGCCCTGGATAAAGATAAAGTAATAAAAGGAATTAAGATTTTGGAGGAGAAGGAAACACCGGGATTGGGGTCAAAGATTAGCGATGATTACTTTACAGGACAGTTTAAAGATAAGAAAGCCGGGGAACTAATATTAGGAGAAAGTATTGAAGCAATTAGTGGAGCAACTATTTCTTCCAGAGCAGTGATAGAGGCGGTAAAGAAGGAAGTGGAGAGATTTCAAATCGTCAATCGTTGAAGGGTAGCGTAGCTGGAAACGGTAATCGGTTATCGTTGAACGTAAAAAAACGCAACCATCCGATGTCCAATGTTTCGAGTTACGCAACCGATAGACGTAAGACGAAATATTAGATTTGGTTTTATGAAAAGGTTCGCAAAAGGCATTTTTAAGGAAAATCCTATCTTTGTTCTGATGATTGGACTCTGCCCGGTGCTGGCAATAACTACTTCTGTGGCTAACGGTTTGGGAATGGGATTACCGGTTACTTTTGTGCTTTTGGGTTCAAACACAATTGTTTCTTGTTTAAGAAAGTTTATTCCTTCTGAAATAAGACTGCCTTGTTTTATTGTGATTATTGCCTCTTTTGTTACCATTGTTGAACTTTTGCTCAAGGCGTTTTTCCCTGCTCTCAATAGAAGTTTGGGAATATTTGTTCCCCTGATTGCTGTGAACTGTATTATATTGGGAAGAGCAGAGGCGTTTGCCTTTAAGAATTCAGTTTTTCAATCTGTTATCGATGCTTTAACAGTGGGGGTAGGATTTACTTTTGCTTTGTTGATAATCTCTTTAGTCAGGGAGATTTTGGGTAGCGGAGAGCTCTTTGGCTTTCGCATCCTCCATTTTCAGCCGGCTCTGTTCTTTGCCTTTCCGGCTGGAGCCTTCTTGATAATCGGAATGTTGATGGGGATACTGAACCTTGGCAAGAATTATACTCGCCCTGCGGGCAAGTCCCCTAAGCCAAGGTTCAGAAAATTCCAATGACCAATTTTCAGATCCCAATGAAATCCCGATTTTCTAAACCCAAAACAGAAGAAAAGATACTTGGGGTTTGGGATTTGGTTGGGCATTGGGGCTTGGGCATTGAGGTTTTTTAAAAGCAATGAAGACAATCTCTAAGAACATAGTCCCTCGAGGATTCAAATTTGCCGGAATACACTGCGGGATAAAGAGAAAAAAGAAAGATTTAGGGTTGATTTATTCCGATACTCCGGCAGTGGCGGCAGGTCTCTGGACTACTAACAAAATGCAGGCTGCGCCGATTCAGATATGCAAGAAAAATATCGAGAACAAGATTCAAGCAATAATTGTAAACAGTGGAAACGCCAATTGCGGTTTGCGCCAGGGGAGGAAAGATGCACTTTTGATAAACGAATGGGTTGGTCGAGAATTAGGGATTAACCAGGAATGTATTCTGCCTGCTTCTACAGGGATTATCGGTATTCCTCTGCCAATAGATAAGATAAAAAAGAGGGTTTCCTTTTTGGTTAGAGAGTTAAAAGAGGAGAGCGATGATTTTGCCGAGGCAATTCTGACCACCGATAAAGTGAGCAAACAGGTGGCTTTGGAATTGAAAATAGGGGGTAAAGAGGTTATAATCAGCGGAGTAGCCAAAGGGTCAGGGATGATTTCACCAAAAATGGCAACAATGCTCTGTTTTGTTACTACCGATATTGATATTGATAAAGCGCTCCTTAAGGATTGCTTAAAAAAGGCCGTAGAGAATTCATTCAATCAGATTACTATTGACGGCGAGATGAGCACCAATGATACAGTCTTATGTCTGGCAAATGGGAGAGCGGGGAATAATAAGCTTCAAGCTGCAGGCCTCAGGCTGCAGGCTGAAAAAGAAGAAAATAGAAATTTAGAAAAGTTTCAAGAGGGTTTAAATTATGTCACTGCTTATTTGGCAAAGGAGATTGTCAAGGATGGAGAAGGGGCAACTAAGCTTATTGAAATAGAGGTTCAGGGAGCAAAAAAAGAGGGAGATGCCGAGAAGGTTGCCCGCCGAATTGCCAACTCCAATCTGATTAAAGCAATGTTCTACGGCGAAAGCACTAATTACGGCAGAATAGCCGCGGCTATCGGCGCTACCGGCGTTGATTTAAAAAATGTGGATATTCATTTAGTCGGCAATAAAAGTAAAATAAAGATTTTTAAACAAGGATACTTTATAAATGTAGACGAAGGACTCTTAAAAAAAATCTTAGAAGAAAAGGAAATGAAACTAAAGGTAGATTTAAACAAAGGGAATTTTTCTGAGAAACTCTTGACCTGCGATTTATCCGAGGAGTATGTAAGAATAAATAAATGAAACTTGGCTTTGCGGAGCAGGAAGTGCTTCGCAAATTTGTTAGTTGAATTTCCCAGCACTAATTTTCATAGAAAGCAGTGATTATTTTGTCTAAGGTTATAATTCTGTTCAATTCATAGATTAATCTTGTGTCTCAAAAATTAGTGCTGGGTTCCTTGTCTGCCAAAGTCTTGGCGACGGCGGAAATGCGCACAGCAACTTACGTTCACTATTGTTCCGTAAGTTATGAACTTATTGAATGAAAAAAATAATTGAAAAAGCCGATGTCTTGATCGAAGCCCTGCCCTATATCAAAAACTTTCGCAACAAAATCTTTGTGGTAAAGTATGGTGGTAGCGCAATGATGGATAGGGAAAGAGGAAAAACCATTTTACAGGATATTGTGTTTATGAACTATGTGGGTATAAAGGTAATGGTAGTTCACGGTGGTGGGTATTTTATCAATCAGAGTTTAAAGAAGAAAGGTAAGCAGTCTAAATTTGCTAACGGATTAAGAGTGACAGACAGGGAGACAATAGAGACAGTGATTTCTACCCTAAGGAAATTAAACGAGCAGATTGTGGAAGAAATTAAGGGATTAGGAGGAGAATCGGTGGGGGTAAATGGCGAAGATGTTTTTAGAGTGAGTCCCCACAGGGCAGAGATTGGTTTTGTAGGAGAAGTAGAATCTGTAGATAGCCACGAGATAAACAAACTTTTGGAAGAGAAGAAAATTCCGGTAATTTCTCCCTTAGGAAAGAATAGCCAGGATGTTTACAATATTAACGCCGACCAGGCCGCTGCTGAGATTAGCTTAGAGCTCAGAGCAGAGAAATTAGTCCTGCTCACCGATGTGCTCGGGATTTTAGCCGAAGAGAATAAAGAAAGTTCTTTAATCTCCACACTCCATATTAAAGAGGTAAACAGTTTAATTAAAAGAGAAATTGTTACCGGTGGGATGGTTCCCAAGGTTCAGGCTGGTGTGAAAGCCTTGCAGCACAAGGTAAATAAGGTGCATATTATTGATGGCAGGATAAAACACTCTCTACTTTTGGAGATATTTACTGACCAGGGAATTGGGACGGAGATAGTAAAATAGTTGCCAGTCACCAGTCTCCAGTTACCAGTGGTTTTTCTGGTGACTTGGTGACCTGGTAACTGGTGACCTGATGTTATGACTACCAAAGAAATCGCCAAACTATATGAAAAGTATGTCCTTCCTACCTATAGCCATCTTCCTTTGGCTTTGGTAAAGGGAAAAGGGGTTAAGGTCTGGGATGTCCATCAAAGAAAGTATCTTGATTTTTTTTCGGGCTGGGGAGTAAGTAATTTAGGACATTGTCACCCAAGAGTTGTAAACGCTCTCAAAGACCAGGCAAGAAAACTTCTTCACATTCCCAACAATTACTATGGCCTCTTGCAGGCAAGGTTAGCCCGGGAGATTTCTGAGGCTTCTTTTGGCGGCAAGGTCTTCTTCTGCAACAGCGGCGCAGAGGCAAACGAAGCGGCGATTAAATTTGCCCGTAAATATGGTAGAGGAGAGAGATATGAGATTATCTCAATGCTCAAATCTTTTCACGGAAGAACGCTCGCAACTCTAACCCTGACCGGTCAGGAGAAATATCACTTAGGATATAAACCTTTGCCCAGCGGATTTAGATATGTTCCTTTTAATGATATCAAAGCAGCTAAGGAGGCAATAAATGAAAAGACAATTGCCATAATCTTAGAGCTCATTCAAGGAGAAGGAGGGGTAAATATTGCTGATGAGGATTATATAAAAGAATTGCGTCAGATTTGCAGCGAGAAGGATATTTTGTTAATTTTTGACGAAGTGCAAACAGGGATAGGAAGAACCGGAAGATTGTTTTGTTATCAACATTACGAAGTAAAGCCGGATGTTATGCTTTTAGCAAAGGGCTTGGGGGGTGGTGTTCCCATTGGAGCAATAGTGGTAAAAAAGGAGCTCGCCGATATCTTTTCGCCGCATTCGCACGCCTCTACTTTTGGCGGGAATCCCCTGGTATGCAAAGCCGCCTTAGCCGTATTTAAAGCAATTAAAAAGGAAAAATTATTAAAAAATGCCGTAGAGATGGGTGCTTATCTAAGAGAAAAATTAGAAGGTTTAAAAAAGAAATATTCTTTTATTAAAGAGGTTCGCGGGAAGGGCTTGATGTGGGCTGTAGAGTTAAGTATTGAGGGAGGAGAAATTGTCCGGGCCTGCCTTGAGAAGGGCTTGCTTATTAATTGCACCCAAGATAAAATTTTAAGAATTATGCCTCCCTTGGTGATAAAGAAAAAAGATATTGATAAAGGGCTCGGGATTTTGGATGAAGTCTTAGCAGCTTCTTAGCGACAAAAATCGAGCCTTTATCCTCCGGGGGTCCTATGAAAAATCTAATTTCTATAAAAGATTTAAGCATTGAGGAAATAGAAAAGATTTTCTCTCTGGCCAATGAGATAAAGAAAAAGCCGCACAAATTTAGCCGGTATCTCAAGGGAAAGTCTTTTGCCCTTATTTTTCATAAGCCCTCTTTGAGAACACGGGTGTCCTTTGAGACCGGGATTTTTCAATTGGGGGCAAAGGCAGTTTACTTAGAGGAAGAGATTGGATTTTCTAAAAGAGAACCGGTGAAGGATATCGCCCGGGTTTTATCGCGCTATGTAGATGGGGTTATTATTAGAACATTTTCGCATCAGCTCCTTCTTGATTTTGCTAAGTATAGCACTGCGGCGGTAATAAACGCCCTTACCGATTCATTCCACCCCTGCCAGGTTCTCTCAGACCTTTGGACTATCAGAGAAAAAAAAGGTGAATTAAGGAAGGTAAAGATTGCCTATGTTGGCGATGGGAATAATGTTTGCAATTCTCTGATTTATGGTTGCCTCAAGACAAAGGCGAATTTACGGATTGCTACTCCTGCGGGATATGAACCGAGGATATCAATCCCCGCTCAGAACTTAGAAATTAGAATTATGAATGACCCTGAGGAGGCAGTGAAGGATGCCGATATTATCTATACCGATGTCTGGACAAGTATGGGGGAAGAAGGAAGAGAGGATCGCAAAGAGATTTTTCAAAATTTTCAGGTAAGTAAAAGATTGGTTAATTATGCAAAGCCGGACTGCTTGATTATGCACTGCCTACCTGCCCATCGGGGAGAGGAAATCACTGATGAGGTAATTGAGGGGAGAAACTCTATTGTTTTTGAGCAGGCAGAGAATCGCCTTTATGTCCAGAAGGCAATATTAATTTCATTAGACATACTATAAAAAATAGGTATGTCCGATGAGATAATCGAAGATTATATCAGGAGAACAGATGAAGAAAGTAGTTTTAGCCTATTCTGGCGGTTTGGATACCTGTGTCTCTATAAGATGGCTTAGAGATAAGGGCTATGATGTCCTTGCTCTCCTTGCCGATTTAGGACAGAAAGCCAATTTCGAGCTCCTCAAAAAGAGGGCAATCTCGGCCGGGGCAGAAAAGGTTTATGTCTCTGATTTAAAGAAGGAATTTGTCCAGGATTTTATCCTGCCCAGTTTAAAGGCAGAAGCGGTTTATGAGGATTATCTTTTAACCACCGCTTTAGGGAGACCTCTAATTGCCAAAGAGGTTGTTAAAATTGCCCACAAAGAAAGAGCAGACTATGTTGCCCACGGATGCACCGGGAGAGGAAATGACCAGGTTCGCTTTGAACTCTCCTATAAGATGTTAGACCCTCGTTTAAAGGTTATTGCCCCCTTGCGCGAATGGGAATTTAACTCAAGAGAAGAAGAGATTGAGTATGCTAAAAAGAATGGTATTAGTTTGGATCTTAAAAAGAGTGTCTATAGCATTGATGAAAATCTCTGGGGGGTGAGTATTGAATGCGGAGAATTAGAGGACCCCTATAATGAGCCATCTGCCAATGCCTGGCAGATTGGTGCTCTGAGAGAGATTTCCAAACCTACTTATCTGGAGATTTATTTTGATAGAGGTATTCCGACTGACCTGAATAATAAAAGGATAGATACCCAGGAGCTAATTGTCAGGCTAAATAAAATAGGTGGAAAATACGCTATTGGCAGAAAGGACTTGATTGAAGACAGAATTGTGGGAATTAAATCCCGCGAGCTCTATGAAGCCCCGGCAGCAGAGATTCTTTACAAAGCCCATCACGCTTTAGAGAGCCTGATTTTGGATAAACAAACCCTGAATTTCAAGCACCTGATTTCTTTGAAATATGGCGAACTTATTTATAGTGGACTGTGGTTTTCTACCCTAAGAGAAGCATTAAGCAGATTTGTTGATTTTACCCAGGAGAAGGTGCAAGGGACTGTTCGGATAAAGCTCTCCCCGGGAAATTGCGAGATAGTCGGTAGGAAATCAAGATATGCTTTGTATAAAAAGGAATTGGCTACCTATGGCAAAGACAGCAAATTTGACCAGAAGGCCGCTGAGGGATTGATAAAGATTTTGGGAATGGGATATTAGGAAAGTTGACAGTAGGCAGTTGGTAGTAGGTAACTGTAGATTGACTTCCGGAGGCACAAAATGACTACAAAAAAAATGTGGGGCGGGAGGTTTAAAAAAAAGACCGATTCGGATGTAGAAAGGTTTACTAAATCAATAGATTATGATTATAAATTAGCTAAATATGATGTATATGGTTCTTTGTTGCATGTATTCGTATTAAATGCGTGTGGATTTTTAACAAAGGAAGAGGAAAAAAGTATGTCTAATGCTCTTCGTAAGATATATAATGATATTGTAAGTGGGAAGTTTAAGTATAATAAAAGGAGTGAAGATATTCATACTGATATTCAAAATAAAGTAGAGAAAGAAGTTGGTCCTTTATCTCTGAAACTGCATACAGCAAGGTCAAGGAATGACCAGGTTCTTTTTGATTTAAAGCTTTTTTGCAGAGATGAATTACTTTATGTTGGGAAATTATGCAAAGAATTGCAGAATTCTATATTGGAAATTTGCGAAGAACATAAAGAAACATTTATTCCCGGCTATACGCATTTGCAGCATGCCCAGATTGTTCGTTTAAAAGATTATTTAGGAAGCTACGCCGAGATGTTCAAAAGGGATCTGGATAGATTAGATAATACGAGAGAAAGAATAAGATTGACTTTGGGTTCGGGGGCCCTTGCCGGCACGCCTATTGGTTCTACTTTGTATCAGGAAATGGCGAAAAAATTTGTTCGGGAACATAAAGAGTTAAAAGAAATTTTCAGCACAGAACATATTGACAAAGTTTCAAATACATTGGATACGGTTAGCGATAGAGATTTTGTTATTGAAGTTTTATCGGTATTATCAATAATGGGTATGCATTTATCAAGATTTGCCGAGGACCTAATTATTTGGTCAACAAAGGAATTTGGTTTTGTGGAGATTGATGACGCCTTTGCTACCGGGAGTTCTCTGATGCCCCAGAAGAAAAATCCGGATGTTCTTGAATTAATAAGGGCCTATACTGGAACCCTGTATGGCAATCTAATGAGCGTTTTGACAATGATGAAAGGACTGCCGCTTACTTATAACCGGGATATGCAGTTGGATAAACCGCCATTGTTTAGTTCATTTGAAATAATAGAACAAGAGTTAAAAATTTTCCCCAAGCTTATAAAAACACTAAAGTGGAATAAAAAAACTATTGAAAAGGCAATAGAAAACGATGAAACCCTGTATGCTACAGACCTTGTTTATTATCTTATCAAAAAGGGTATTGCGTTTAAGCAGGCGCACGACATTATTGGAAAATTGATTAAATTTTCTTTAGATAGCAGCAGAAAGATAAAGGAAATGAGCAATATAGAGTTAAAGAGATTTTCTGACAGATTGAAACAGGAAGAGATAGTTAAATTGCTGGATCCTGAGACATCGGTTAAATCAAGAGAATCGGTTGTTAGAACAAGCAATGTCTAATTTTAAATACAAAAGAAATCAACTATACTGCGAGGCTGTTCCTCTAAAGCAGATTGCTGAGAGCGCAGGGACACCTGTTTATATCTATAGCTATCAAAGTTTAGTTGGTAGATATAAGGAGTTAAAACAAGCATTTGCTTCTGCTCATCCACTTATCTGCTTTTCGGTAAAAGCAAATTCCAATCTAACAATTTGCAAGGTGCTTAGCGAGCAAGGAGCAGGTCTGGATATTGTTTCCGGGGGCGAACTTTATCGAGCAAAAAAAATCAAAGTCGATCCCAAAAAGATTGTTTTTGCCGGTGCAGGAAAAACAGAAGAAGAGATAAGAGAGGCGATTAAAGCAAAGATTTTGCTTATCAATGCCGAATCAGAACAAGAAGTAGAAGAGATTGATAGGATTGCCGGCGAATTAGGAAGGAAGATACGGGTTGGCTTACGGATAAATCCTGATGTTCCCGGCGGAGGGCATCGCTATATTCAGACAGCCAAAGAAGAGAATAAATTCGGGATTTCCTTAAAAGAAGCAAAAGAGCTCTTTTTAAAGAAAGAGAAATTTTCCCATCTGAATATTTGCGGAATTCATTTTCATTTGGGTTCACAGATAACTACACCTCAGCCTTTTGTGAGAGCATTAAAAAAAATTGTTCCTTTAATCCAGGAACTCAAAAAGAAAGGAGTAGAGATAAGTTATTTAGACATTGGCGGCGGATTTTTTGGAGTGGCTAATAAATTTGCTCGGGCGATTCTGCCTTTGGTAAAAGGCTTAGAGATAAACCCCGTTAGAAGTAAGTCCCGATTTATGGGGACTGCTCCGGCTGAACATCAGGGGACTTCTAACGGGGTAAAATTAATATTAGAACCGGGGAGATTCTTGACAGCCGAAAGCGGGATTTTGCTGACCAAGGTGCTTTATATTAAGAAAAGAGAAGAGGGCAAAAGATTTATTATTGTAGACGCCGGAATGAACGACTTTATTCGCCCTGCTTTGTATAACGCGTATCACGAGGTTATCCCTGTTGTCCGAAAACCGCTCAACCCTCAACCCTCAACCCTCAGCGATGTTGTCGGGCCGGTTTGTGAAAGTGGAGATTTCTTTGCCAAAGACAGAAATTTACCTTTGCTAAAAAGCGGAGACTTTTTGGCAGTAATGGAGAGTGGAGCCTATGGATTTGTAATGGCTTCTAATTACAACTCCCGTCCCCGCCCGGCTGAAATTTTAGTAAAAGAAGATAAATTTTATCTGATTCGGGAAAGAGAAAGATATAGAGATTTAATCCGTGGAGAGTTAACTATGGAGGGTAGCCCTCCATAGTTAATTAAGAAATGCAGAGAATAAATTTCGTAAAAGCAGTTGCTTCGGGGAATGATTTTATAATTATTGATGCTACTCGCTACCCGCTACCCGCTACCCGTCTTTATAAAAAACTTGCTAAAGAACTTTGTAAAAGGAAATTTGGAATTGGCGCAGATGGACTCTTATTAGTTGAGCCCTCTCAGAAGGCAGATTTCAGGATGCGCATTTTTAATCCTGACGGCAGCGAAGCCGAGATGTGCGGGAATGGAGCGCGCTGTGCGGCACTACACGCTACACGCAAAAGAACACAAGAAAAAAAAATAAAAATAGAGACGAAGGCAGGAATTGTAGAGGCGGAAATTCAAACCCGCTACCCGCAAAATATAAAGATAAAAATGCCGCAACCTAAAAATTTTAAACTTGATATTCCTCTAAAAATTGACAACAAAAGCATATCAGTGAGTTTTGTTAATCTCGGTGTCCCACACGCAGTCGTCTTTGTTAAAAATTTAGAAAAAGTTGATGTTCAGAATTTGGGCAGAAAGATTCGCGAGCATCAAGAATTTCAGCCCGAGGGAACAAATGTTAATTTCGTCCAGGTATTGACTGGCGAGACTGTCCGCATCAGGACTTACGAGCGTGGCGTAGAGGAGGAGACGCTTTCTTGCGGCACGGGGAGCGTAGCCGCTGCGATTATCGCAGAGCGCAAAGCGCAGAGCACAAAGCGCAAACTACCCCGAACAGCCCCGAACAGCCCCGAAGGGCAAGCCTACGGGGCAGGCAAGACTACGGGACAGGCAGAGCACAAAATCAACCCCGTGGGAAATTTTGCTAAGAACTCTCTGAATTCCAAAGGTGTATCTCACATAGCAAAGGTGATTTCTAAGAGGGTCAATGTGCACACACAAGGAGAAATATTAAAGGTTTATCTCGATGAGCAATTGAAGGATGTGTATTTAGAAGGAGAGGCGAGGATTATTTATTTTGGCAGTATAGTTAACGCAACAAAACAAGTCTGACTTAAAATGTTACATTAAATAGTAAAATGCCACACTTTAATTCTATTCCTGAGATAATTGAAGACCTCAAAAAGGGCAAAATCGTTATCGTTGTTGACGATGAAGCCCGCGAAAATGAGGGCGACCTCATTACCTCTGCCCAGTATATCAGCAAAGAAAAGATTAATTTTATGGCTAAATATGGCCGAGGATTAATTTGTCTGCCCATCATCGGAGAGCGTCTTGATGAATTAAATCTTGGGCCAATGGTTTCTCCCAATACTGAGCATTTAAGAACCGATTTTTCGGTTTCTGTGGATGCCAGGAAGGGAATTACCACCGGAATTTCTGCTGCTGACCGGGCAAAGACAATAAAAACAATTCTGAATAAGAAGACAAAACCGAAGGATTTGACAAAGCCAGGTCATATCTTCCCTCTGCGGGCAAAAGCAGGAGGGGTTTTGGTGCGCGCTGGGCACACAGAAGCGGCAGTAGACTTAATGAAATTAGCCCATTTATTTCCAGCGGGTGTGATCTGCGAGATTATGAACGAAGACGGAACAATGGCGCGCACACCCGAGCTATTCAAATTTGCCCGGAGGCATAAGCTGAAACTCTGCACTATTGCTCAGCTCATAAAATATAGACGTCGCTCAGAGAAATTGATTAAAAGGGTAGTAGAAAGCAACCTTGTTAATGCTTATGGTAAATGGCGGCTTTTCGCCTATGAATCTATTTTAGATAAAGAGACCCATATTGCTTTGGTTATGGGCAAGTTTAACAAAAAGGAGGAGGTCCTGGTAAGGGTGCATTCGCAGTGTCTGACCGGCGATGTCTTTGGCTCTTTTCGCTGTGATTGTGGAGAGCAATTACATAAGGCAATGGAAGAGATTGCCAGAGAAAAGCGGGGTGTGGTTCTTTATCTGCAGCAAGAAGGAAGAGGGATTGGTTTACTGAATAAATTAAAGGCATATGTTTTACAGGATAAAGGCTTGGATACTGTAGAGGCAAATAAAAAATTGGGGTTTAAACCCGATCTGCGGGATTATGGCATTGGCGCCCAGATTCTGGCAGATTTAGGATTGAAGAAGATAAAATTATTGACTAATAATCCGCAAAAAGTAATCGGTTTAGCGGGATATGGTTTAGAGATAAGCAAATGGATTCCTTTAGAAATCAAGCCCCATTTTTTTAATAAGGCTTATCTTAAAACAAAAAAGGAAAAGATGGGGCATAAACTCAGAAGGGTGTGACAAAAAATACTTGACAAAAAATGAAAATATGACATAATGTATGTATCAATATCTACCATTATATGTAGCACTTGTTATATGTGTTAAGGGTTAATCACAAAAAGATTGAAGGAGATTTATAATGGAGTCGGAAGTGAAGAGGTTGATTTCTGCAAGAGAAATTCAGGTTAAATATCATATTTCTCTTTCTAGTGTAAACTATTACACTAATTTAGGACTCCTGCCTGTTGCGGGTAAGCGAGGGAATAAGCGATTATATGACCCAGACCTCATAAGAAAGAGAATGAAAGAAATCCACAGACTTAAGCGCGAAGGTTTTCCTCTTCGGTTGATACAACGCCACTTTCTTTCTTCTTCCGAAGAGATTTTTCCAGTGGGTTGAATTTTAAAGATAGTTATATAGTTTTGTGCAGTTTAGTAAGATGTGAGGGGAATAATGAGAAAGAAAGGAACCGTTTCCTCGAGAGAACCTCTTCCTGCAGGGATAGATATCGGCAGTTCTGGCATCAAGTTAGTCCAGTTGGCTCTGAATTCGCAACAAGGATTAGAGATTATCCGGCTTGATCAAGCCCAATACAAAGAGGTAAACCAGGGGCTTGAGCCGAACGCCAGAAAGATAGAATTGTTGAGGAGGTTGGTGGAGCGGAACAAAATAGGACCGGCGGTGGTAACTTCTCTTTCCATCGATGAACTCCAGTTCTATAACCTGACTTTACCTTCTATGCCCAGACAGGAACTTTCGGAAGCGGTGCGCTGGAAGATAGAGGAGCTTTTGCCCCCTCATATGCAGATAGAGCAGGTAGAATTTGATTTTTTTATCCTAAATGAGAAGGAGAGTTTTGAGGTCAAGAGTCAGATAAGTGTACTTGCGGTGGTGGCGGCCAGGGCTGTGGTCGAAGAGAAGATTAATCTCCTGCAGGAGGTGGGGCTTAAACCTGTGGCGATAGAAGCCGCTCCTTTTGCTCTGGTTGGCTTCAGCCCTAAGATTTCTCGGGATGACAGGGAAGTAGTGGTGTGGTTAGACCTTGGCGCCGAGCGCACCTCTATGGTTGTTACAAAAGGAAGCAAAATATACTTTTGCCGTAGATTGGCTGTCAATTCTAACCAGCTCACAAGGGCGATCCTCGAGCATCGTCACTTGGAATGGAACAAGGCAGAAGAACTAAAGATTAAGTGCGGACTTTCTTCAGAGAACCTTAGCCAATCTGAAGAAGATAAAACTACATCGCTCTATCTACCTATGGTTTCTACTCTTGAGAACTTGGTAGCTGATATAGAACATTCTTTCAAATATTTTTCATATCAAATAACCCAATCTCGAGTGACAAAGTTTGTTCGTGTAGTCCTTAGCGGAGGTGGTGCCAACCTTAAAAATTTACCTCAATTTTTGAGTGAAAAATTAGAAGCCCCGGTCGAACTTGCCAATCCCTTCAGCGGTCTTAAAATCTCCGAGGAGATTTATAGCCAAAGAGGAGAATTCCTCCAGGCCCCAAGTGGTTTTGCTCTCGCTTGTGGTTTGGCAGCGAGAGATGTAGATAAAGAGGGTTTCCGTCCGAATCTGGTGCCCAAAAAGGTGGCTAAAGGTTCCAGATTCTTTTTCTTTGAAAGGGTTTTCCAGAAAACTTTACAGAAGAAGGGGATGCGAATTGGATTATGTATAGCCTGCGCTTTTTTAGTAATTGTGGGATTTCAATTAGGTAAAGTAGAACTTTATAAGCGCAGAGTGAATTCAGCCCGAAGGCAAGTTCAGTTAGTCAAGGCCGACTTGCGACGACTCCAATCCCAGCAATTTAAGCTCGCCGAGAAACAAGCCGAGTTTCAAGATAGGAAATCAAAGTTAGAAGCCCGGCTAAACTTGTTGAAGGTATCCAGACGTCATCCTGAAGAATTCTCCAGGGTCTTAGCGGAAGTTGCCACCCTTATCCCCGAAGAGATATGGTTGAAGAAATTAATCTACTCTGAGCAAAAGCTTACTATAACTGGCTCTACTTTTGATATACAATTGGTAGCGGAATTGATAAAAAAGTTGGAAGCCTCCCCGGATTTCTTTAACCCTGTGTTTAATTATACCCAGAAGGAACCCAAGAAAGAAGGAACCTATGATTTTGAGATAACCGTGGAGGTAAAACCATAGAGAAGAAAATATGTTCGAGAAGTTAGCAAACTTTAAGAAGTTAACAACGAGAGAGAAGATCCTGGTTATAGGCTTGGTCCTGGTTGTGGGGGTTAATTTGTATATTCAGCTCATCCACAAACCCATCTCTAAGAGGCTTAAGAACTATAGATTTCAACTCTTGAAGACAAAGGGAAAACTTGAAGAGCTTGAGTCCAAACTCCCCGATTTAAGAAAACAGAAGGACGATATCAATTCTATGAAGGTTGAATTCAAGAAGATGGAAGAACATATCAAAGAAATGGAGAGAACCCTTCCTGGCCGGGGGCAGACTACTCAGTTCTTAAAGGAGCTAACTCGTGAGGCCAGCGGTCTGAATATTGAGCTAACTTCCATCAGGCAGAAGGTCGAGCGGTACGGAGATTATTCTCGACTCTTCGTGGAACTCAAATTCAATGCCTCTTATGGAGATATAGTAAACTACATTCGGAACTTGGAGAGCATTTCGCCTTATTTGGCTGTGGAGAAGATGGAGGTCTCGGAACCTAAAAAGATGGAAGAGAAAAGCACAGTGCAACTTGCGCTCTCGGTATTGTTGGGCGAGGCTTATCTTCCCGAGTCCTTCAAAGCGCCTCCTGAGGGTCCACCCGTCAAGGTAAGTAGAGATATATTTATCTCCTCAAGAGGTCCTGTTTCGAGTGCAAAAATTCAAGTCAGCGAGCTTAAATTGATGGGTGTGACCTGGCGAGGAGAAAGATCCACCGCAATAATAAATAATGAGGTAGTCAGGGTAGGCGATAAGGTAGGTAATCTAAGAGTCAAGCAGATACTATTAGAATCAGTTACCCTGACAGATGGGCGAGAGGATTTTGTCTTATCAATTGAAAGATAAAAAATAGAAGCGGAACAACACTAATCTAAAGGCGAATCAACGCTGAGGGCCTAAATCAGCGTTGAGAGGCACTTCTATTTAAAAAGGAGATAGTGCTATGAAATCAAAAATTATTAGTAAAAACAGGGCGAGGGTTGTGATTATCTTATTTATTGTTGCTCTCTTTCTAACAACCCCACTTGAGAATATCAAGTATGCTTACGGAGATGAGAAGGTTTCTACCGGTGGAGAAAGTTCTTCTTTAGCAGGAGAGAAGTCTGCCACCGTGAGTGGCGTTGCTCTCCCAGGCGTGGCTCACGCCACGCGTGTTGAGTCTTTGGAAGAACGCTTGAAGAAGAAAATTTCTCTTGATTATAAGGATGCTGATCTCCACAGCGTGCTGCGCTCCATAGCCTGGACATATGGGCTCAATTTGGTTACCTCTCCTGATATCAAGGGCAAGGTGACCATAAGTTTACAGGATGTGACCATAGAGGAAGCGCTGGATGCAATTCTCGCTATAAATGGGCTCACTTACACAAGGCGTAAAGACATCATCTTTATAGCCCCGGGCGACTCCGAGATGGTAGAGATAAAAAACGAAGTTGTCTTTCTTAAATATATCGCTGCCGGGGAAGCGCAGAATCTTTTAAGAAGAGCTCTTTCACCCAAGGGGGATATAAAAATAGATGAGTTGTCAAATAGCCTGATAGTAAGCGATTTCTCTAGCAATATAGCGAAGTTAAAAGAGCTCTTGGGAAAGATAGATGTAGCTCCCACCCAGGTTTTGATTGAAGCAAAGATAGTAGATATGACCTCAACCGATTTAAGAGCGTTGGGTGTTAAATGGGATGCGGACTATTCCCCGGGACATGGTATCTTTGACAGGTCTACCAAATACCCTGAACGGCTGAAAGGCACGATAGATATGACTGAGGAGTCTGCCGGCCTGAGCGGAGGGCAGCTGACCATAGATACCTTTACCCTGAAACATCTTACGGTCACCGCTACAATAGATGCCCTGGTGAAGAATGGAAAAGCCAATCTTCTGGCAAGTCCCTCCATTGCTGTCTTGAATGGTCAGGAGGCCCGAATCATAATCGGCGAAAGATATCCCTATAAGGAGCGTACCCAGACCGCCACGGGCACCACCGAGACAACAAAGTTTGTGGATATTGGAACCACTCTCAGGGTGACCCCTCAGGTCAACGAGGATGGTTACATCACTATGAGAGTCCATCCCGAGGTATCTTCATTATACGCTTCTCTCGATGCAGGACCAAGGATCACCACCCGCGAAGCCGATACCACCGTGAGAGTGAAGGAAGGAGAAACTCTGGTTATAGGAGGGCTGATTAAACAGAAGGACAACCGCTCCCGCGGAAAAATCCCCATCTTTGGTGATATTCCCCTAATCGGATTTCTATTCTCCCGAAGCGAAAGGGATATGGAACAGAAGGAATTGGCGGTATTTATAACCCCCCGGATATTAAGGTCCAGAAAGGAGATGGAACTCCTTAGCAAGGAGAAGGTCGCCAGGGAAGAGGTATATGTGACCTTGGAGAAAACTGCGCAGCTTTCAATTGTATCCAGGTTATTTAAAAAGGCGAATAACCTGGATAAGGGTTACGGACTGGCGAGCCGCAGAAAGAGTGAGCAATTCAGAAAGGCTCAGGCTTTGAGTTTGTTTGAGCACATCTTTACTGAATTCCCCGACAGTGAGAAGGCTCCGGAGGCGAAGTTTCGGGCAGGAATGATATATTACAGAGACCTGAAGGATTATAAGAAGGCAAAAGATATTTTCTCCCGGGTAATCTCTGATTATCCAGAAAGCCCCTTCGCAACAAAGGCTAAGTATTATCTTCGCAAAATGGAACCCAAGAAACCTGAGAAAAGAAAAAAGATAAAACGGAGACTAAAACCTGACTTAGAGCCCACCTGGAAAATAAAGTAGAGGGATGCTTAGGGAGGCTCTTATGTTTCCTTATAGTCCCTATGAATGCCATAACGAGAGTGACCCGCGAGGAGTAAGAAAATGAAAAAGAACAAAATAATATATTTATTCTTTCTCGGTCTACTAATTTCTCTTTTAGGAGATTTAAGGTCAGTCTACGCGCTGGATGAGCAACCTACTCGCCTCGCTGAGTCGGCGCTTGTCTCGGGGCGCTCGCCTCTCGGCGAAGCCGAGGAAAATCAGGGGAAGCGGGTTAAACAATCCACAAGCGTAAGTGAGGCAATGGCGCATTACAATTTGGCTAAGAAGTATTTTTTATCCGGAGAGTATACAAAAGCCCGCCAGGAATTTGGCTTAGCCGCCCAATTAGATCAGAGTAAACGCAAGTCCGTTTATCGCCTTTCCCGGATGTATCTAAAGAAAATTGAGGAATTAGAAAAGAAGAGGAAACAGACAGAGGCGAGAAAGAGATGGGAAAAGATGAGGGCGGAGAAGTTAAGAAAGCAAGCCGAACTCAAAGCCAGGCGCGAAGCAGAAAGGAAAGCCAGACAGGAAGCCGCGCAGAGGGCTAAGGAAGCCACACAAAAGAGAAGAGCTGAAGTTAGAGCCAGGAAGGAAGAGCTCAAGAACTACTATACCAAAGGCAAAATCCATTATCACAAAGGACAATATCAAGAGGCGATTGAGGAATTTAAGAAAGTTTTAAGTTTAGACCCAGAACATAAGGCAGGGAGATATATTGAGCTTTCCTTGAAGGCGATTGAAAAAAGAAAGCAGAGAAAACTTTTAGCTCAGAAGAAGGCAGAGCAACAAGCCAAGAGACAAGAGGAAGTGAGACCTCCCTCTCAAGAGCGGGAGGTTAAACCGGGCGAGAAAGAAAGTCTGAAGGAAGAAATAGAGCGACTTAAGCGTCAGATTGAAGAAGAAAATACTCGACTTAGGCTCGAGATAGAGAAATTGAGAGAATCCCAGGAAAAGGCAAAGGAAAGGGAGTTGAGGCCAAAGGTTGAGGGGATGTTAGCGAAAAAGGAGGCCTTGGCTCTGGAAGAAGCAAAATTAAAGGCATTCGTTGCGGGTCTTCAGAAGCTTGAAGCCAGACAGAGGAGACTTAAGCGGGAGGCCGAAGTTAGGATGAGTTTTAACAAAAAGGAGAGACTCAAAGCAAGGGAAAGAAGAATAAGAGAAGAAGAGGCTAAGCTTAAGCTCAAACTCAAGGAAGAAAAGAACGCTCTCAGAGCCCGGCTTGAAGATGAATCAAAAAGAAAATTGAACTCTCTCCTTGAGGAAAAAGAAATTTTTTTCATTAATCAACTTGAAGAATACAAGCGAATACTCCAGGAGAAAGAAATTCCCTCTGTGGTTCAATTAAAAGAGAAAAAAAAGAAGATTTGTGCCCAATTGGCAAGTCTCCAGGAAGAGAAAAAGAGGCTTGAAGAGCTAAAACGCTCAAGGGCTGAACTAAGGAAAAAATTAGAAAGGAAATTCCAGCGACAGATTAAAGAGAAACTCACTCCCGGGCCCTCACTTCGGGTTGAAGTTAAAGAGGAGGATGAAGAACTCAAAGCCAATTTGACAGCTGTTAATGAGAAGATAAAAAGGGTAGAGAAGATAAAGAAAGAGATAGAAGAGGAGTTACTGAATGAGGAGAAGAAACAGCAGAAGCAGAAGGAAAAGGCTCTGAAGGAAGAGAAAGCGCGAATTAAGCGAGAGTTTGAAAGGCAAAAGACTCGATTGGCTCTTGAGTTCCAAAAGGAGTTAAAGGCAAATTTTCAGACCCGGCTTAAGGCTCTGGAAGCAGACCGTAGGACCAAAATTGAGTCAATCTTAAAAGAGGAAGAAAAAAAAGAGAAGTTGGCTTCTGAATCAGAAAAGAAGTTACTTCAGGCGATTCTCAGAAAGTTAGGAGAGGTTAAACAACAAAGAGTTCAGGCCCAGGATAGACTTAAGGTCATTGAAACTCTACGAAGAGAGCTTGAGGCACAGAGGAAAGCCGAACTCAAAGCCAGGCGCGAAGCAGAAAGGAAAGCCAGACAGGAAGCCGCGCAGAGGGCTAAGGAAGTAGAAGCCCCACCCATAGAACCCCCGGCCGGGGAATACTTAATAAGCGAGGGCGATACATTAGAGATCTTTGTTTACCTTCCTGACCTTCCAGAAGAAGTCAGCGTCAACTTGGATGGCGAGATTTCCTATCCTCTAATTGGCACGCTCCAGGCGAAAGGAAAAACCATAGACCAATTAAAGGAAGAAATCAGTGAGAGATTATCTCAATTTATAAATAATCCCTATGTCTCATTAACGATAAAAGGAAAATAGCGTTATAGCGTAATAAAGTTATAGATTTCAACTCAATAACCCAATAACAAAGAAAGACCCTTATTTACCCTTATATTCCCTTATTCACCCTTATTTAGCCTTATTAAAATAAGGGGAGACAATAACCCAATAACACAATAACGAGTATGCCTACTTTCACTTACAAAGCCCGAGATAGCTTTGGTGAACTTATCAGTGGGGCTATAGAAGGTGACAATAAGAAAGCCGTAGCCAAGAGCCTTAACAGATTGGGTTATAGTGTTATCCAGATAAGCTTGCAAAAATCACTCCAACCAATCCTCACAGATTTTATCAAGGGTTTTCGTCCCATAAGTAAACAAGAAATAACCGTCTTTACCAGACAATTGGCTACCCTTAGTCGTTCGGGGATGGCTATATCCCCGGCTCTTTCCATAGCGTGTGAGCAGACCACCAATCCTAAATTTCGCCTTATCTTAGGGGATGTGGTTAATCATGTCCAGGGGGGTATGAGCCTCTCAGAAGCCCTCTCAAAATATCCTGAGGTTTTCTCGGATCTGTTTGTAAATATGGTCAAAGTGGGGGAGACAGGTGGGATTTTAGATAAGGTCCTGGATAGACTGGTTACCTTAAGCACTCAGGAACTCGAAAGGAACACGCGCATAAGATCAGCATTAATCTATCCTATAGTTCTGGTAGCTGTTGCCTTCTTGGTAGTAAATTTTCTTCTAATAGGAGTTCTTCCGAAGTTTGTTGCTGTATTTAGGGCATCTCAGGCGAGATTACCGCTGCCCACCCAGCTTATTCTGAGTTTTAGTTGGATTTTGAGGCATCTGTGGTTACCTCTATTGATTGGTGTGGGGTGCCTCGCAGTTTGGTTTAAGAGGTACATAAAACAACCTGCAGGAAGATACAGGTTTGATTCGAAGGTTTTAAAACTACCCCTGTTTGGTAAACTTTATACTAAAATAATGATATCCCGTTTTACAGGTGTCCTCTCAGCGCTCATCGCCTCAGGAGTTCCCCTGCTTCAAGCCCTGGGCGTTGTGGAGAAGACCATTACCAATATGGTCATCCGCCGCATAGTTCAGAATATACGCACCTCCATCACTGAAGGACAATCTCTGGCCGGAGCATTTAAGACCAGTGGTTTCTTCCCGCCTATGGTTGTCCAGATGATATCGGTAGGAGAAAAGACGGGCAAGCTCGATGAAATGCTTCGGGATATTTCTTCTTTTTATGACCCGGAGATAGAATACACGATTAGAAATCTAACTACCCTCTTAGAACCATTTATGTTGTTAGCAATGGGGGCTATGGTTGCCTTCATCGCTTTGTCGGTGTTATTACCGATATTCAACTTGATTAAAGTGTTCCGGGGATGAGTATAACCCTTATTTTCCGGGGATGAGTATGACCCCTATTTACCCTTATAGTCCCTTATTCTTTATTGAGGAAAACCCTTATTTAATAGAAGTCCCTTATTAAGAGAAAACCCTTATTTACCCTTATTTAATAAGAATCCCTTATTAAGAGAAAACCCTTATTTACCCTTATAGTCCCTTATTGAGGGAAGACCCTTATTTACCCTTATTTAATAGAAGTCCCTTAATTCGTCCTTATTGAAAATGAAAGAAAGACTTTATTCGCCCTTATTCACCCTTACGCCACTATGAACGCAATAATGAAGAAAGGTTTTACTTTACTCGAGCTTCTAATCGTAATAAGTATAATCGCTATCCTCGCAGCTACGATGATTCCCAACTTTATCGGCTTCGATGCAGAAGCAAAACTTGCTGCTACTCAAAGCAACCTTAATACCCTCCGCACTCGCATTGTTCTCTTTAGAACTAAAGAGGGACATTATCCCGAAACTCTGGAAGAACTATTAGAGACCACCTATAGCGATATGGGAATAGAACGGCCATATCTGGATAGTATACCTGTGGAGTTCATCTCTTCAAAGCAGGGAAATGCTGATGTTGAGAACCAGACTTCCGAGGACCCCCTACCCGGAGACGGCGGCTGGGTCTATTTTGTAGACAAAGCAAAAGTAGTTATAGACTGGGATATGCCCCTCGATTCAAAATGGGGAAAGTACGAGGGGGAGGTGCCATCGGAATGGTAGTTCGTTATTGTTATAAACGAAGAACCCTTATTTACCCTTATTTTCCCTTATCTTCCCTTATTAAAACTAAGGGGAGACAATAAATGACGCAATGAACACAATAACAAACAAGGGGGTTGTGCTGTTAAGCGTTGTAATTATTCTGCTGACCATAACCTTAATCGGTGGAAGCCTTGCCGCCTTTTTATCATCGGTTAATATCTCAACGTGCAATATAGCCGACCAAACAAAGGCGCTATACCTGGCTGAAGCAGGCATTGCTCATGCGATTCATAATCTCCGCACCGAGGCAGGAGAGGGTGGCATCCTGGATAAGACGATTGGACCCATTACTCTTGGAGAAGGAACCTATCAGGTTTCAGTGGATTTTGCCCAATCGCTGATAACCTCAACCGGGGAGGTGCGCGGAACAAGGCGAACACTCCAGTTTCAGTATAAACCCCTATAGCGTTATAGGGTATAGTGTTATAGACGAAGACCTTTATTTTCCCTTATTTACCCTTATTTAATAGAAGTCCCTTATTAAGAGAAAACCCTTATTTAATAAGAATCCCTTATTGAGGAAAACCCTTATTTACCCTTATAGTCCCTTATTGAGGAAAACCCTTATTTACCCTTATTTGATAGAAGTCCCTTAATTCGTCCTTATTGAAAATGAAAGAAAGACTTTATTCGCCCTTATTCACCCTTACGCCACTATGAACGCAATAACAAATAAAGGTTTTACCTACATCGAGCTTCTAATAACCCTGGTGATAATGGCGGTTTTGTTTGTCCCGATGATGCAAGTATTTTCCCATTTCCTCCATTCCACCGTGGTATCCCAGGATTTCATAACCGCAACAAATTTAGCCAGATGGGAGATGGAGCGGGTCAAAAATCTGAATATGACCAAAGCCCAACTTAGAGAAGCGGGCGATAGCATATATCCGTCGGGTGAACCGCTTGAGATGAATAATGCAAAGTGGCGGATAAGCAGAAAGGTATTCAAAGAGACTGATCCTCTGGAGGTTCGTGTTTCTGTCTTCCATGACGGTGAACCCGACAGGCCCCTCGTGACCCTGGTGACGCTAATTGAGGATACGATTTGGGAGGAAATTCGCCCATTGGAATAAAGATGTTCCCTTATTCACCCTTATCAAGGAAGATCCTTATTTTCCCTTATCAAGGAAACTCCCTTATCAAAGGAAGTCCCTTATCAAAGGAAGCCCCTTATTTTCCCTTATCAAGGGACCCTTATTCACCCTTATCAAACCAAGAGGCAGAAATGGTCTATCAACCCAAAGACCCCTTAGGTTTTACCCTAATTGAGCTACTGATTGCTATCGCCATATCGGTAGTAATTAGCGCGGCGATATACTTCAGTCTGAGTAGTGCCCTGGAGAGCTGGGGATATTCCCGGGACCATCTTGCTCTTCAGAAGGTTATTTCAGAGGTTATGGACGAAGTTGCGGACGGGACCTTCAGAGCATATGGACTAAAAGACAGTTTAGAAATACTATCAGCGAGCGGGACAAAGATAGAGTTTGTCCCCCCCTGGACCGACGATACCCATATGTTTATCTCTGGTGACCTAATTTATACCTTGAACCGTCGACCCAAGCCCGGGTCGGCAGTGCCAGTTGGAGAGGTTAAATTCCCCGGCTCAGATGAGTATCGAACCATACCCGTAACTCTTGTTGAAACAGAATTTATAAAAGAACCTCAGGTTAAGATTGGCTTGGTGCCGCCTGAAGGGAGCCAACTTCGCTTTACCTACCATCCTGACCCCAAAACAAACCCCGATACAATAAAGACTATCTGGTGGGACCCGGAGGAGCAACAACTCTATTCAGAGGATATAGATGGGATAGAGAATATCTCTAGGAACCCTCTTGGAGTAAAGCTCACCGATTTTCGCCTGCGATACTACGATAACGCAAATAACCCGGTAGGCGACCAGGGCGGGCTCGACCAGAATACTCTGCTGACGGTCACCGGAATCGAGGTATGGATGAAGGCTGAACTTGGCCAATATTCACAAGAATTAGTGAGTTTCGTAAACCTGCGCAATTCACCAATGCGTAAAGGTTTCCTGACTTTAAGAGAAGGCACTAAATTTCCCATTCCTGACAGCCACAACATCCACACCCTTTTATTGACCAACTTTTCGGGTGTAGGGAATCTGGACGAACTTCAGCTTGAAGCCACTCCATCCACAGGAAAGAGCTGGGGGGTAACTATAAAGTTTTCAAAAACGGGTTCAGCTAAAGCCATAATAGAGACTCTTATTATAGAATATCCACCTGGCCATTCCATCTATACTGAACACCCTCGCTCAAGCGTTGAGCTGGGATTGGATCTGCTTACCCTGGGTGCCAATGGCCTCTATGACTACGATGACGACCCGGACATCGAGGACTTTGTCCTGCTGAAGGATGAGGTGGTATTAGAGGTGAAGAGGATGGATATCGAAGGTGCCGGGCTTTTCGTTAGACCATGAAAAGACCCTTATTGAAGGAAGACCCTTATCAAAGGAAGTCTCTTATCAAGGGAAGCCCCTTATTTCCCCTTATCTCCCTTATTCACCCTTATCAAGGAAACTCCCTTATCAAGGGAAGACCCTTATCAAGGAAAAACCCTTATCTTCCCTTATTTTCCCTTATTCACCCTTATCCAAGAAAGTCCCTTATCAAAGGAAGACCCTTATCTTCCCTTATTTTCCCTTATCAAGAGACCCTTATCAAAGGAGGACCCTTATTTTCCCTTATCAAGAGACCCTTATTCACCCTTATCAAACCAAGAGGCAGAAATGGTCTATCAACCCAAAGACCCCTTAGGTTATAAGAAGCTCCTGACCTGGAAACAGGCCGGCGAGATTTATCACAAGACAAAAGATTTTACCAAGAAATACCTCAATAGAACAACAGATAGAAGATTAATTGCTCATATGGATGATTCCGCCCGGTCAGTTCAACGTAATATAGAAGAGGGTTATAAAAGGGCAACGACAAAGGAGTATGTTGAATTTCTTGGTTTCTCCCGCGCCTCTTTGGAAGAATTGAAGGGGGATGTTGAGGAGTTGAAAAGGGAATGGAAAGAAGGGGTAAGATGGGTCGATAAAGGGAAAATAGAGGAGTTGTTGGACCTTATTTATGGCGAAGATTGTATGATGGGCAGGCAGATTGCATCTCTGGAGAGGAAGATGGTAGAGGAGAAGACTCTGCCGCAGAAAGAGATGATAATGAGAAGTTGGAAATTGGATAAATTGAGAGAGAAAAAGTTCTGGAGGTCTATTAAAGATAAATTTGGGCTTGAGAAGGATGAAAAAGGGAGGATAAGAAAGAATGATGATGAGAAAGAATAAGGAACAGATTTCCCCTTATTTACCCTTATTAAGGAAACTCCCTTATCAAAGGAAGTCTCTTATCAAGGGAAGACCCTTATCAAGGAAAAAACCCTTATCTTCCCTTATTTTCCCTTATTCACCCTTATCAAAGGAAGTCCCTTATCAAGGGAAGCCCCTTATTTTCCCTTATCTTCCCTTATCAAGAGACCCTTATTCACCCTTATCAAACCAAGAGGCAGAAATGGTCTATCAACCCAAAAACGCAATAACTCCCGCCTGCCGGACGGGCAGGCAAAAACGCAATAACCCAATAACAAATAAGTGGCTATCAGTATTATTATTAGTGGTCTTCAGTGTCCTTTTCGCTACGGTTGCCTGTGCTGACGAAAAGGTATGGAGTGCTGGCGGAGATGAAACGACCTGGAGCGACGACGACAACTGGTTTCCGGCCGTTGAACCCAACAGTGAAGACGATGTCACCATAGATATGGAGGATGCCTCTGTTACTTGCACCGAGACCTTTAAAGCAAAGTCTATCGTTGTGGGTGGCAGAACGAGTTCGACCCTTACCAGCAACAACTTTGTCTACGGAACAGTAACGCCCGATTCGGCATCTGATGTGGCATTAGACAATAAAAAGGGCGGCACGATTATCCTGAAGGGTGCTGGAACGCTCACCCTGGGAGGTCAATATAGGAGTTCAGAAGAATCTCTCATCTCCGAGCCGAGCTTTATGTTCTGGGTAAAGTAGAAGCGGATCTCCGCGGATAGCGACGCAGAAAGACGCGGATAGAATAATGGGAAAGTTACTATATGAAAAGGAGTCGTACGAGATACGCGGCGCGTGTTTTGCAGTTTGGAAAGAATTCGGCAGTGCTTTTAAAGAGACAGTAATTGAAAAAGCCTTGGCAAAAGAGTTTAAGGAGAGAGGATTGTCTATAGATCGCCAGAAACGGATAGATATATTCTATAGGGATGAAAAAGTGGGCGTTTATATTCCAGATTTTGTAATAGATAATAAAATTATTATAGAGATTAAGGTTAAACCTGTATTGATTCAAGAAGACAGGCGACAGTTTTGGCATTACCTTAAAGGTTCTCATTATCGTCTTGGGTTTTTGGTCAATTTCGGTACGAAGAAACTTGAGATTGTTAGGAGGGTATATGATTCTGCGCGCACAAGATATCAGCGTATATCCGCGTAGATATCCGCGTCTATCTGCTTCTAAATAACCCAATAACAGGAGGTAAAAGCGATGAAAAAGAAAATTTGGATGTTGGTGTTAATAGCAATGGTCATCTTACTTGGCGTCCACTATCTTTACGCCGGCCAGCTCCTCTTTGACGGTGTTCCCGTGGACATCACCACGACCGACAATGAGGACCTGGTCATTGTCCCCGGCAGTGGTGGTAATACTCAAATAGGCGATGCCACCGGCGCAAATACCCACGCCACCTCAAACGACGATTTGCATGTGACAGGCGTTTTAGAAACCGACGGTGTCCTTTATTCTGACTCAGGCATAATTTCAGGTTCCACCATCCGCTCGGACACCGACTCAACAGATTCGCTCGGTTCAAGCTCAACTGCCTGGTTGAACCTCTATGTAGATTCAGTCAAGACTGTATCCGGCACGAACCTTATTCTTCTCCCAACCTCGGCATATACCATAATCGGCGATGCTGGCTCAGCAGGCCATGTCTCAGCCAACGACGACCTCTTTGTATCAGGCGCTTTGGAGGTTGACGGCACAATCTACGCAGACGGCGCGATTACCGCTGGGTCAAATATCATTTCCGATACCGACTCAACCGACTCGCTCGGTTCCTCTAATATCGCCTGGTTGTACCTCTATGTAGATACTATCTCCACAACATCAGGGACAGACCTTTCGTTATCTCCAGCATCAGGAAGCGGCGTGGATGGCTCGGTAACCCGTTCTGCCGCAACAGGTAACGAAATTGCCTACGACCTCGCCGCCACTGTAGAGAAAGCCTCGGGAGACTTTACCGGCCTCAGACTCAATGTCACAGATACCGCCTCACCCGGGCTGCTTAAACTGCAAGACCTGCAAGTCGGGGGGACTTCCATATTGCAGGTTTATGAAGACACAAACTCTGCCAACTATGGCCGTCTATCAGTCGGCTCTGCCCCCTGGGATGGCGAAGCATCAGGACACTTTGTTGGCTCCTCAGACGGCACCCAGATTGCCGTAAATGCACCGGATACCTTTACCGGAAATCTTATTGACTTACAAGTCGCCGGTGTTTCCAAATACAAAGTTAGTTATGAGGGTATAGTTACCCAGGTTGGCTCCCAGACCGTTACTGGAAATATCGTTCCCTCGGCAGATTCAGAGTATAACCTCGGCTCAACCTCGGCTGCCTGGTTGAATCTTTATGCCGACAATATCAAGACAGTGAGCGGCACGAACCTTATTCTTCTCCCAACCTCGGCATATACCATAATCGGCGATGCCGGCTCAGCAGGCCATGTCTCAGCCAACGACGACCTCTTTGTCTCCGGAGCCGCAGAAGTCGACGGCACCCTCTACGCCGATGGCGGAATAACCGCCACCACTGTAAATGCCACCACCTTTGATACCAATGTTGCTGCTGCCGGCCTCACTCTCTCCGGGACGACCCTTGCTGCTGACGGCACCGATACCGACATCAACATCGCGATTACCCCCCAGGGCGCAGGCGAGGTGGATATCAGCAAGGTCGATATCGATGGCGGGACTATTGACGCGACAACCATCGGGGCGA
>JAGGUG010000019.1 GCA_021158625.1 Candidatus Omnitrophota bacterium
GCTAAAATCTATAAACTTAATAAACAAATTGAGGGCTTCTTAAACCAAAGAGAATACCAAGAAGTTACAGTATGAATTTAACATTTTCATGTAGTAAAAAATTAACATCTTGACGTAGTAGTAACAGCACCCTATTGAAATTGGATTTAGCAATCCCTAATTAAGGTCGCTGAAGTATTTTTAACAACCTTCTATTGACAAACAGAAAATTCTATGTTATCGTTCTATTGATTATGAATCAAGAAGAACTAATCAAAGAACTCAAGAGAAACTTAAATGACGACCTGGCAGCCAAAGAAGCAGCCCATTTCCTGTCTCAGATAGAACTTAGAGAATCCCTTGATTATTTAATTTCTCTGTTAGAAGAAAAAATAAGCAAAGAGAAAAAGATAGAAATCATTCAAATCTTAGGAAATTCTAAAGAGATGAAAGCAATTGAACCACTGAAGAAGATGCTAAGTGATGAAAACGAAGAAATCAAAGTCTCGGCTTTATATAGCCTGATTAAAATCGGTAATCCAGCGGTGATTCCTATCTTAGAGGATGCTACCAATATCAAAGAGCTCAAAGCAGTCGCCCTGGAAGGATTGGGGGAAATGGCTGACTTAATCCCGAGAGAAAGAAAAGAGAAAATAGTTGATATCCTGCTTGGTTCCTTAAACAGTGAAGAAACAAAGGAGAAAGCGATAGAGAGTCTGGGAAAGATAAGAGATAAAAAAGCAATTTCTTACCTGATTAAACTCTTTGGAGATAGCAGTAAGGAGATAAAAAAGATGATTCTCAAGAGCCTGAGCGATATAGGAGGAGAGGAAGCAAAAGAATTCCTCTGGCAGAGATTAAAGGAGGAAAGAGAAATAAAGGCAGAGATAATTGGATATCTGGAGAAATTATACTTTCAACGAGGAGACATTATCTCCTCGGGAGTAATGCCCTTAAATAGAGGATTGTCATAAGAAACAATCTTTCTTTCTCTTTGGTCAGGTCTTTGGGAAGAAAGGTCTACTATCAAAAAATCCTCCAGTTTTCTTCCTTCTGCATCAAAGATAATTTTCACCCAGGGAAGCCTGCCGGGATTTAATTTCCAGATAAAACCCAATTCATTTGTATTAAGACGCACAAAACTCCCTATTGGATAAGGACCCAGGAGACGAACAAAATTCCGCACCAGGAAGGGTTCAAACTGGGTTCCGGCTAATTGAGAGATGGTTTTCAATGCTTGATAAGGAAGAAGTGGCTTGCGATAGGGTCTTAAGGTAGTCAAGGCATCATAGACATCGGCGATAGCCACAATCATTGTAAACAGATTTAACCTTCTCTTCTGTTTTAATTTGGGATAACCGCCCTCAAGGTTATAGTAGATATGATGCTCAAAGGCAACTACTGCTGCTAAAGGGGTTATTCCCTTTGTCTCCTGAAGGAGCTTTGCTCCTTTGATGGGGTGCTCCTGGATAATAGCATACTCGGCTGATGTCAACTTAGAGGGTCTGTTAAGAACTCGTTCGGGGATAGAAATCTTGCCTAAATCGTGCAGAAAAGCAGAGACCCCTAATTCCAAAAGTTTATCCTTGGAGAAATTTAGTGCTTCTCCCTGAATTAAAGAAAGCATACAGGTATCTACGCAGTGTGTGAAGGTATAATTATCGTAGCTCTTGATCCGATTCAGATTTAAAAAAGCAGATTTATCCTTTAGCAAAGCCTCTAAAATGTCTTCAACGGTTGAATTTACCTTCTCACTTTCCAGTGCTCTCGTCCTAATTACACCCTCGGTAATCTCCCTGGCTTTATCTATATGTCCTTGATATCTCTGAAAGGTTTGTTCTGTGGAGGTTTGCTCTTCGCTAGTTACCTCTTTAGCCGTTGGCTGAAGGCCAACAGATATCTTCCCTATCTTTATATGATTAATTTTCCTCTTTTCTATCTCTTCTCTCCAATCTTTAGATAAGAAAGATTCTATAAAATCCTTTAACTCTTCCTCCTCTAGCCCGCCGAGAAAACTAATCCCCTCTATCTTCCTCTTGCGCATCTCCTGCTTAAAGCTTTCAATTGCCCCGCTCGCTCTCAAAAAGGGAATCCCATTTATCACTAAATCCTGTCCGATCAAACTTATATTTAAATCGCTTTCTTTTAATAAATTAATTAATAAATTACTTACTTTGGAGGTAATATTTCTTAAAGCAGAATGGCCGCGAGGATAGAGTTGAAAGCCCTTGAGCGCTACATTCAACTCCATAAGCATCTCCTCCACATCTTGCAAAAATACACTTTTTTTATCTCCCATATCCCACCTTTGGCATAACTTCGTTATGCCTGATTACAGCGATTAAAACAGATTACAGAGATAAAAATTTGGTAGAAAATCGGCGTAATCCCTGTCTGGGCAGGCAGGGATTAGAAATCTGCGTAATCAAGCATCTGCCTTAGGCAGATGCTTCCAGCAAAGCCTCTATTGCTTTCTCAGTGCCAATCTTTTTCAAAGCATCAACTGCCGCCTCCCGCAAGACCTTTTTATTCCTAAAAAAAAACCATCTCTTTTCGAGCGTCCTTTTTAATTTAGGCACTGCCCTCTCGTCGCCGATTGCTCCTAAATTCTCAATTATTTTTTTCTCCCAATCCACATCTTTAAAAAAGAGTTCTTCCGGATTAAGCAGAGAAAGAAGCTTAGGAACTGCTGAAAGACACCTTCGCTTGCCTAAAGCAGCAAGGGCACTCTCGCTTAATTCTTTATCCTCATTTTCTACCTCGGCAATCAAAAAGGCATCTATTGCCTCTCCCGCTTCGTCCTTTAGCAAAAGAAGGAGAGCTTCCTGGAGAGCCAAATCTGCTTGCTTAAAATCCTTAAGCGCTGCAGATAACATCTCTTTCTCAGCATCTTCTCTTCTCTTGCTATCTTCAATAAAAAACTCCAGAAGTTGCCGGCACTGAGAATAGGCTTTTTTCTCCAAAAGTTCGGGTATTTTCTTCTGAAGATAGGCAATTGCTCCTGCGTATTCCTGCCCATAAACATAAGGAAGAAGTTCAAGGATAATATCCTCGCTTTCATCCAAAGAATAAATTGACTCCCCGGAAAAATCATCCTCTAATCTCCAGCCCCGGGAAAAATCACCTACAATTGTCGCTATTGAGGAGATATAGTCTTCTATGTCTTCTTTTTTTTCTAAACTGCTCCTCTGCCTTAAATCTAAAACGCGCGAGACAAGAGCCTCGGAAAGTTGACTCACGCCTTGCGAGAGAGCGGCGTTAATTCTCTCTTTCTCCTCGGGAGATTTAGCAAGAAGCAACCTGTTTATCTCTTCAATTGCCTGGTTGATGAAGCCGGCTTTTATATCTATATCCATATCCTTTCGGGCAATCTCACTGAATGTTCTCTTTATCTCTTCGGGTTCTTTCATAAGTTCCAAAATTTTGAAATGCTCTTCACCTGTGGTTTTTCTCTCCGGCTCTTTTTCCGTGGGAGAAACATTCTTATAATGAAGTGCACTTGCGCTTACATGCACAAGCCTCTTTTTTCTAAAAAACTCCCCGATATCCTGCTGACGGACAAACTCGTTTTTTAGTATTAGAATATTAAATAATACCTCTATCTCTTGAGCGGTTATCCCTTTTTGCAAACTAAGCGTAGCTATCCCTTTTTGGTGGAGATTAAGGGCAAATTGCCTGAGCAGAGGATTATCTTCCCCGACTATTTTGTCCTTGTAAATTAATTTGTCCTGGGCAATAGATAAATCAACCTCTTCTTCTAAAACAGAATTGAGCCACTGGGCCAACTCTTGGTTTAACCTCTGAGGCACGGGATGATTTTTTGGATAAATCCCTCCTCTTTTAAACGTGTCGCTTATCTTTTCAATTATCTCCTCTACTGCTATAATGTCCATCATAGGTGATTACAGAGATTGCTGAATTTTTCAGCAATCTCCTGTCAATTTTCTTACAAAATTTTCCACCTTTGTAACTAAAGCTTTATTTCGAAGGCTTTTTTCTATTACATTAACGATTGCGCTGCCTACTACTACTCCATCCACATTCATATTCTTAATCTGCTTTATCTGGTCGGAATTAGAAATCCCAAATCCTACAACTACAGGCTTTGAACTAAAATTTTTAATTTTACTCACATTCTCTTTTATGTCCCTGGGTATCTCTTTCCTTACCCCGGTGACTCCTGTCCGCGAGACATAATAAATAAAACCTCGCGACCTCCTACAGATTGCCTTTATCCTCTTTTCTGGGCTAGTAGGGGCAATCAGAAAAATCAGCTCAATTCCCTTTTTATCTATCTCTTCTTTTATCTCTCTGCTTTCCTCTAAGGGCAAATCCGGGATAATTAACCCGGCAATTTCGGCATCAGAAGCCAATTTAGCAAATTTCTTTATTCCTAATTTATATATTGGATTGTAATAACTAAATAATATTAGAGGGATGCGAACCTTATTCTTTATCCTCTCCAGCAAATGCAAAATTTTAGTTAGAGAAACTCCTTGCAAAAGCGCCCGCTCAGAGGCTCGTTGAATCGTTGTTCCATCGGCTAAAGGGTCAGAAAAAGGCACCCCTAATTCTAAAATGTCTACTCCTGCCGCCGGGAGCCGCAAAATCAATTGCTCTGTGACTTTCAAATTGGGGTCGCCGGCAGTAATAAAGGCAACAAA
>JAGGUG010000013.1 GCA_021158625.1 Candidatus Omnitrophota bacterium
AAGTTATGCTAACCTAGCTCAATTGGTAGAGCAGCGCATTCGTAATGCGCCGGTTGTGGGTTCAAGTCCCACGGTTAGCTCCAGGACGCGAATAAACGCGAATTAAAAAGGCGTATACAGGTGAATAAATGATTCATATACAAACTCCTCTGGCATTGAATAAGATTAAAAAATTAAGGGCTGGTGATGAAGTTTTGCTTAGCGGAGTTCTCTATACTGCCCGCGACCAGGCGCACAAAAGGTTCAGAGATGCTTTGTTAAACAAAAGAAAGCTACCATTTTCTTTAAACGAGCAAGCAGTTTATTATTGTGCTCCTACGCCCACTCCTCCGGGAAAAATTATCGGTTCCTGTGGACCGACCACGAGTTCGCGAATGGATAGATTTACCCCTTTACTACTAAAGAAGGGATTAAAAGGGATGCTCGGCAAAGGCAGGCGCTCAGAAGAGGTTATCCGGGCAATTAAAAAATATAAAGCGATTTATTTCGTTACCCTTGGTGGCTGTGGGGCTTTGCTTTCTACTTTTGTGAAAAGAAAGGAGTTGATTGCTTATCCTGAATTGGGAGGAGAGGCGGTCTATCGTTTAGATGTAATGGATTTCCCCGCAATAGTAGCCGTAGACTGTTATGGAAAACATATCTGGTAGTATGCGATAAATCCCGCACTAAAATCTGTGTAATCGGTATTTAACTTGTGCGCGTGAGGGTATCGCTGTGATCGATACTGAGCGGTAGCGAGGCATAAAAATGCGTGAAAATCAACGTGGTAATAACAAACTGCGCAAATTAAAGATTATCCCTAACTACTTAAAATATGCCGAGGGCTCCTGTCTGATTGAATTGGGTGATACCAAGGTAATTTGTTCGGCTTCGGTAGAGGAGAAGGTACCCCCCTTTTTGCGGGGAACGGGAGAAGGTTGGATAACCGCTGAATACGGAATGCTTCCCCGCGCCTGCGAGAAAAGAGTATTAAGGGAAGCAGCACACGCGAGAAGCGGTCGCACTTTTGAAATACAAAGATTAATCGGGCGTTCTTTAAGAAGTGGAGTGGATTTGAGAGATTTAGGGGAGCGGACAATCTGGATTGATTGTGATGTTCTTCAAGCCGATGGCGGGACAAGAACAGCAAGCGTCAGCGGCGGATGGGTGGCTTTGGTGAGCTGTCTGGAGTTTCTGCAGGACAAGGGTTTTCTGGAAGAGTTGCCGATAAGAAATTTTGTAGCCGCAGTGAGTGTGGGTATTGTCGGCGAAGAGATGTTGATTGACCTCAATTATCAAGAGGATGCACAGGCCGAAGTAGATATGAATGTGGTGATGAATGAGAAGGGAGAGTTTATTGAGATTCAAGGAACAGCCGAGAGAAAACCATTTGATAAACAGCAATTAGATAAATTGTTAAACTTAGCCCGCCAGGGAATAGAAGAGATAATTAGCGAGCAAAAAAAAGTATTAAATTTATGATTTATGATAGAAGTTTGCATTTTCACCATAACTTTTCTATATTCAAATGGAAATCCATAAGATTGCTTTACTTACCAGTGGCGGTGATGCTCCGGGGATGAATGCGGCTATCCGAGCCGTTGTGCGCAGCGCAATCTATCATCACTTGGAGGTAGTGGGCGTTCTAAAGGGTTACCAGGGATTGATTGATGCCAATTTTGTTTCCCTGCAGTTAGAGAGCGTGAGCAATATTATTGGCCGAGGAGGGACAATCTTAAAAACCGCCCGTTGTGCAGAATTTTTTGAGAAGGAAGGAAGAAAAAAAGCAGTTGAGCAGTTGAAAAAGAATAGAATTGATGGTTTAATTGTTATTGGTGGCAATGGTTCTTTTCGGGGAGCACATCTCTTAGCCATAGAGCATAACTTCCCTGTAATTGGCGTGCCGGGGACGATTGATAACGATATTATGGGCACTGATTTTTCTATTGGTTCGGACACAGCCGTGAATACTGCTTTAGAGGCGATTGATAAAATCAGGGATACAGTCAGCAGTATGGAGCGGATTTTTGTAGTTGAGGTGATGGGCAGGAAAGAGGGTTATATCGCTCTGCGAGTGGGCTTGGGCGGCGGGGCAGAGGATGTACTTATTCCTCAAACAGAGTATGATATCGAGAGAATGTGCGAAGATATTAAGAGGGGAAGGAAACGAGGAAAGGTAAGCTGGATAATTATTGTCTCTGAAGGGGTGGCTGGTAGCAAGGATGTTGCTTCTTTGATTGAGGATATAACCGGTTTCGAGACGCGTTCAATCACCTTAGGTCATATCCAAAGGGGAGGTTCCCCGACAGCAATGGACAGGATTCTCGCTTCCCGTTTAGGAGCAGAGGCAGTGAATGCCTTGTTAAAAGGCGAGAGCGACAAAATGACCGGGATAAGTGGCGAAGAAGTGAAATTGGTTGATTTTATCTCCGCTTGTGCTCAAGAAAGAAAGAAGAAGAACAGATTAGATAGAGAGATATATGGGTTGGTTAGGATTTTGGCAACATGAAAAACAATAGGTGATAAAAACCAGTTAGCAGTAAGCAGTATGCAGTAGGCAAAGCGGAAAGCAAGAAGTTGCCAACTGCTTACTATAGACTGATGGCTTGGTTAAAAAATCTAAATTGGATAGATGTTTTAATTATTATTTTACTTCTACGGGGTGTTATTTTAGGGTTTATTCATGGTTTTCTTTATGAGTTTGTTAAATTCTTTAGGGTGATTCTTGCTTTAATCATCTCCTTTTTCAGTTACCCCTTTCTGGCTAAAGTAATAAATAGCCGTTTAACCCTATCTCTTTCTATTTCTAATATTCTTTCATTTATTTTAATTTATATACTTTTTTATTTCTTGTCTAATTTATTAGGAATAAGGACAAAAGAGGTAAAAAGGAATATCTCGTCCCCAGAGAGGATATTTGGGGTGTGTATAGGTCTATTAAAAGGGGCAGTAATTGCTTTTTTTATTCTCCTTTTTCTGAATCTTTTACCCCTTTCTTCATTAAAGACGGCGGTTAAAGAAAAATCCTTGCTTGCCCCTTATCTTTTAGATAGCGGAACAAAGATTTGGGAATTAATTAAAAAGAAGTGATTGGAGCGATAAAGAAACACGATTACAGCGATAAATCCTCTTAACTTATATTATTTTGCATCGTTGTAAAAATCTTTATTTAATCGCTGTAATCATTGGCGTTGTTATGTTTTTCCCCGAGGAGGTTATTGAAGAGATTCGGCAAAGAGCCGATATTGTAGAAGTAATCTCGCGCTACCTTCCTTTAAAAAAAGCAGGCAATCTTTTTAAGGCGCTTTGCCCCTTTCATCAGGAAAAAACCCCCTCTTTTATGGTCAATCCCCAAAAGCAGATATTCCATTGCTTCGGTTGTGGAGTGGGAGGGAATGTTTTTACTTTCTTAATGAAGCAGGAGAATATCAGTTTTCCAGAGGCGGTAGAAATTCTGGCAAAACAAACAGGTGTGGATATCTCCCATCTTGTCACAGGAAATATAAATAAGGGAAGTTCGGAAATTACCCCTAAATTATATGAGTTAAATGAACTAACCACTGCCTACTATCAAAATTTTTTGAACAGAGAAGAAGGCGAGAGAGCTCGGGAATATTTAAAAAAGCGCGAGATATCCTCAGAACTCATTTCTAAATTTCGCATAGGTTATGCGCCGTTCAGAAATAGGCTCTTAACCTATCTCCAAAAAAAAGGTTATAAACAAGAACTCTTGATTAAAGCAGGACTGATTATAAAAAGGGAAGATGGGAGCCAGCTGGATAGATTCATCAACAAACTTATCTTTCCTTTATTTAATCCCCAGGGAAGAATAGTAGGATTTGGCAGTCGCCGTCTGGACAACCAGGTGCCCAAATATGTGAATTCTCCCCAGACAGTTTTATTTAATAAAAGCAGGTATCTCTATGGGCTAAATTTTGCCCGACATTTCATTAAAAAAGATGTTATTGTTGTAGAAGGGTATTTAGACCTGCTTGCTCTGGTTCAGTTTGGAATTTACAATGCAGTTGCCTGTTTGGGAACAGCGCTAACCCGCGAGCAGATAAGAGTATTGCAAAGGTATGCAGAAAGGTGTATTATTATTTATGATGGTGATAGAGCCGGCCAGGAGGCCTCGGTAAGGGAATTAGAATTATTTATAGAGGAAGATGTGCCCGTGGGAGTGGTAGAACTACCCCGCGGTTTAGACCCTGATGAGTGTATAAGAAAAGAAGGCAAAGAGAGGTTTATTCAGAGAATAGAAAAGGCAGATGATTTTTTTGACTATAAATTGAATTTTCTCTCTCAGAGATACGATTTAGAAAAAGCCGAGGATTTAGCAAAAGTAAGTAAAGAGATGATTTCTTCTCTTTACAAAATAGAAGATGCAGTTTTAAGAGATGCTTACATAAAAAGATTATCCAGAAAGTTGAATATTCGGGAGGACTCCTTATATCTCGAGATAGAAAAACTTGATGCGTTAGATAGAAGAAGGCAGAGAAAGAAGGAGAATGCCTCTTCTAAAGCAAGCGTTCCTACTCAACACAGGGAAGAAAAGATTCTCTTAGGATTGATGCTCACAGAAGAAGAAGTAATTTCATTGGTAAGAAAGAGCTTAAAACCGGATGAATTTAGAAATTTATCTATTGGAAAAATAGTCAGATTTTTATTATCTCAGGAGAGGAGAATTCCCCTGAGTCAGTTAATAGAAAAATTAAGAAAAGAAGAAATAGAGGGTTTGGATTCATTGATATCCTCTTGCGTTAATCAATTAGAAGTGCAGGGTGATCTGGATAAAAAGATAGTTACTGCTTCTGATTGCATTAAGAGGATAAAGGATAGAGAAAAAAGGAGAAGACTTTTAGAGCTTTCTCAGCAAATTAAATCTGCTGAGGAAAGGAACGATGAGAGTTTGGTTTCCCAATTATTAGAGGAACACCAGAGGATAGCAAACACTGATGCTATTGGCTCGCCTCGGCGAAGCCGGTAATTCATCAGTAGAATCAAGGATATATGAAGCAAGATTATCTAAAGAAACTAATTAATTTAGGCAAAAACAAAGGTTATCTAACTTATCCTGAGATTAATTCTCTTCTTCCCCCCAAAATAGTCAATTCTCAAGAGATAGAAAAGGTTTTCTCTCGGTTAGAAAAAGAAGGAATAAAAACCATCTCTTCAAAAAAGGATGAAGAAAAGAAGAAAGATAAAGATAAATTAAACGAAGATATCCCTGAGGAGATTCAGCCATTCTTTATTAAATCTGTTTCTACCGATGACCCCGTAAAGATATATTTGAAAGAGATGGGCAAAGTTGCTTTACTCACGAGAGAAGAGGAGCTGGAATTAACGCGGAAGATTGCTGCTGAGGAGTTTAAGTTAAGAGAAGCAGTATTTAGATGCAGATTTGCGCGCCGTTATGTGATTGAACTTGCGGATAAGATTTTAGAGCGCAAAGTAAATA
>JAGGUG010000084.1 GCA_021158625.1 Candidatus Omnitrophota bacterium
AAATCCAGAGGATTATCAGCGTGCATTCCACCGTTCAAGATATTCATCATTGGCAAGGGGAGAACCCTTGCTTCGCTTCCGAATAACTCACTAATATAGCGATAAAAAGGTATTCTCTTATCTAAAGCAGCGGCACGGGCAGTCGCCAGAGAAACCCCTAAGATGGCATTTGCTCCCAATTTTGCCTTATTCTCTGTGCCATCTAAAGCAAGCATCAACCCATCCAATTCCTCCTGTCTTTCTGCGTCTTTTCCCACGAGCTCATGAGCAATTATCTCACGGACATTTCTTACTGCCTGCTGAACACCCTTACCGTTATACCTCTTTTCTCCATCGCGTAATTCCAGTGCCTCGTGTTTGCCTGTAGAAGCGCCTGAAGGGACATCTGCTCTCCCTTTAATCCCGCTTTCTAAAAATACCTCTACCTCTACTGTTGGGTTGCCTCGTGAATCCAAAACTTCTCTTGCGTTTATCTCTTTAATCCTGCTCATCTTGCTCCTCCTCATTTATCTTTACCGAAACCAACTTAGAAATCCCTTTTTCCTCCATTGTTACTCCATAAATTATGTCGGCGATACTGATTGTCTTCTTATTGTGGGTAATAATAATAAACTGGGTCTTTTGGATAAATTCTTTTAGGATATCTATAAAGCGGTCGATGTTGGATTCATCCAGAGAGGCGTCTACTTCGTCTAAAACGCAAAATGGGCTTGGTTTCACCTTGAATAGAGCAAACAAGAGAGCAATAGCAGTCAGGGCCCTTTCACCGGAAGATAGAAGCAGAGCATCCTGAAGTTTTTTGCCCGGGGGATGAACAATGAGGCGAATATCGCTATTCAAGATATCTCCTTCCCGCTTAATCCGCGCCTCACCGCCTAAAAAGAGAAGATTAAAAAAGTAATCAAACTCCTTTTCTACTTTATCTAATGCCTCTATAAACATCTCTTTTGCTTGATTATCCAATTTTATTATCGCTTTTTGAATGGAGCTTTTTGCCGCTCTTAAGTCCTCTCTTTGTCGGGTAAGAAAAGAGAGCCGTTCACTCAAATGCTTCTCCTCTTCGATAGCAGATAGATGGACGCTGCCCAGTCCTTCTAATCTTCTCGTCAATCTATCTATCTTCCTTCTTGTTTCTTCAACATCAATTTCTTGGGGCATTACTTCTCCAATATCTAAACTGTATTTTTCCTCCATCTTTTGCTGAATGTTCCTCATCTCCAGAACAAACCCGCGTTCTTCGAGTTCTAATTTCTGGATTCTTTCAGCAAAGAAAAAAAGCCTTCTCTTTACCTCCCCTTCCTCGTCTCTCTCCTGACTAATCCTTCCACTCAACTCTTGTTTTTCATCTCTGAGCTTAATCAGTTCCTTTTCTACCTTCTCCTTTTGCAAGAGAAGTTTTTTCTGCTCATCTTCTAATTCACCTATCCCTTTCTCCAATAATCCCTTTTTCTTAATTAACTGCTTAATTTGTTTCGCTTTTTCTTCCTTCTCCTCTCGGGCTTCAGCAAGGGCCTCTCTAAGCATCTGGCTCATCTCTATTTCTAACTTCTCTTTCTCCTCTAAACTGTTCAATTTTGCATCACTCTTTATCTCCTTTTCTTTTATTAAAGAGAGGAATAACTGTTTAATCTTATTTTTCAACTGCTCAAGATATTCATTTAATTTTCTTTTTAAGAGGCTCAGTTCCGCGACAGCATTTAATTCCTTACCTACCATATCTACTTCTTTTAAGATGCTATCTAATAGCGAATGAGCCCCTGCCTGAGGCAGGCTTAGCCCCTTAGAAAGCCTCGCCTCTCCGGGGACAGAGAAAGAATGTTCATTAAGAAGGGACGGGGTTAAAGCCTCCTCCTTTCTAACGAGGTTTGCTAAACTTTCCTTTTCCTTGCGCAACTGCTCTATCAAAACATTTTTTTCCTTAAGATCCTTATCTAACTCGATAATTCTACTTTCAATATGGATTAATTCGCTATCTATTTTTTTAATCTCCTTTTCTATTTGTTTTTGTTGCTCTTGGTTAAAGATAAGCTGATTATTACCTCTTTCTTTTAGACGCTCAATTTTCAATTTTTGTTCATATATACTTGAAACCTTTTCTTCTAATAAATCTAACTGCCTATTCCAGCCCTTGAACCTCTCTTCTATTTCTGCCAATCTTTGATTTATCTCTTGTTTTTGCCTTATCACTTTTTCTCGCTCCTTGCTGATTAAGTCCTTTTTCTCTCTCATCTCCTTATACTGAAAGGCATAAAACTTAACCTCCATTTCCTTCAACCGCTCTAATTTTTCCTGATATTGCCTTGCCTTATTTGCTTCCCTATTTAAGATATTCTTCTGTTCCTCAAGTTCACTGATGATATCGCTCACCCGCACGAGATTAGCCTCAGTTTGTTCCAGCCTTTTCAATGCCTCTTTTTTCTTCTGGCGATAGAGCCCAATCCCAGCCACCTGCTCAAAGATTTCCCTCTTTTCTTCAGGGCGAGAACTCAAAAGAAGGTTTATATTCCTCTGGTCAACCAGAGAATAGGCATTGTTGCTCATTCCGGTATTCAGAAATAAAGAGGAAATGTCTTTTAATCGACAGGGGGTTCGGTTTAAGAAATATTCGCTTTCTCCGGAGCGAAAGGTCTTTCTTTTGATAGTTACCTCTTCATAGTCCAAGGGCAGAATTTTCTGGGAGTTAGAAAGGGTGAGGGAAACCTCGGCGAGCCCCAGGGGCTTGCGGGTGCTCGTGCCGTTAAAGATGACATCCTCCATCTTGGAGACCCTTAGATTGCGAGCGCTCTGCTCTCCCAATACCCATCTGATTGCTTCGAGGATATTGCTTTTACCTACCCCATTAGGACCAACAATAGCCGAGACCCCGGCCTTAAAATGGAGCTTTGTTTTATCGGCAAAAGATTTAAATCCAAAAATGTCTAACTTTTTAAAGTGCATAGATAAAAACTCTATTTTATTTTTTGAGCTACTGCCTCTTTTTGAATCTCTATCTTTGTATTCTCGGCAATCCTTAAAACCACAATATTATCCTTAACCTCTATGACTGTGCCATAGATTCCACCGTTAGTGACTACCCTATCCCCTTTTGCCAACTTGGAAAGCATTATTTGATGCTCTTTTCTGAGTCTCTGCTGGGGAGCAATAAGCAAAAGATAAAATATAATAAAGATGAGAACTAAGGGCATCATTCCCACAAAAAAATTTCCTTTCTGGGCAACCTGCATCAAAAAGAACATGTGTCCCCCCTTATTTTAACCCTACTGCAAACCCGCATTGGAATGGAGTTGCGTGAGCTTTGCTCCCGGATAATAATATTCCAAAATCTGACGATAGTCAAAGCCCCTCCTAGCCATAAAATAAGCCCCCCACTGACATAAGCCTACACCGTGTCCCCAACCAAGCCCTT
>JAGGUG010000106.1 GCA_021158625.1 Candidatus Omnitrophota bacterium
GCTTTAGCGTAGACGGACTGAGGATAGGAAATCTGCGAAGCAGATTTCCCTCTCATTTACCTACACACCATCAATAAAGAATACCACCATCTGAAAAAATAAGCAAGTCCCCCTTATTTCACCCACCCTCCACGCCGGGGGTGGAAGTAAGGTGAACATCCTTCACTAATTTCCTAAACTCCTTCCCTCTCTGTTCAAAATTAGCGAACATATCAAAGCTGGCGCAGCCGGGAGAAAGCAAAACTGTATCTCCTTTTTCTGCGGCTTGACAGGCAAGATTAAATGCGCCTTCTAAAGAATTTGCCTCTTTTATCGGTTTTACTCCCGCGAGTTGGTTCTTAATCTTCTCTCTTGCCTCGCCGATTAAAAGGAGTTTCTTTACCTTTTTCTCTATAAGAGATCGCAAGGCGCCAAAATCTCCTCCTTTATCTCTTCCTCCTAAAATAAGAATAACCCAAGGAGAGAGTTTTTGCAAAGCATAGCGAACTGAATCAACATTGGTTGCCTTGGAGTCGTTGATAAATCTAATTCCTCTGGCTCTCCCCAGATATTCTAAACGATGCTCCAAACCCTTAAACTCTTTCAGGGTTCTATCAACAATCTCCTTCTTAATTTTTAAAATCTCCCCTACCAACCTAACCGCCTGCTTATTTCCATCTTCTTCATCTAAATAAAGAATTTGGGGAGATTTATTTTTTGGCTTGGAGCTTGGAGCTTGGAGCTTGGAGCCTATTATTACCCAATCGCCCTCTCCCTGATTTTCAAATATCCTGTATTTAGTTCGTCTATATTCTTCAAAGGTCTTATAACGGTCTAAATGGTCAGGGGTGATATTGAGAATAATAGAAATATAGGGCTTAAATTTATCTATTTTTTCTAATTGAAAAGAACTTACCTCTAAGACTATTATTTCATAATTATTCTCCGAAACAATCTGCGAAAATGGAATACCTATATTCCCGCAGAGAGCAACCTTCTTGGCAGCATTTTTTAATAAACTTTCTATTAAGGTTGCCGTAGTTGTCTTTCCGTTTGTCCCGCTAATGGCAATAATGGGCGCGTGGCAAAAGTAATAACCCAGCTCTATCTCACTAATTAGAGGAATATTCTCTTGCTTTGCCCAGAGAGAGACAAGAGGATTATGGACACCCGGACTAACTACGATTAGGTTCTTATTCTGGATAAATCCCCGACTATGCCTGCCCAGCTCTACCCTTATCCCTTGCTCTTGCAAAATCTCTGCTTTCTCTGCAATATCTTTACTCTCTGAGCAATCGCTTACCTCTACATCTACACCTCTGGCTCTCAAGAGTTGCGTTGCTGCCCAACCACTTCTTCCTAATCCAATCACTCCTACCTTCTTGAAAAACATAAGCCACAGGCTACAAGCCTCAAGCCACAGGCTACAAGTCAGGAACAAAAACCTGAAGCTTGGAGCCTGCAGCTTGCAGCCTGAAGTTATCTAACTTTCAAACTGAGTAGACCAAGCATAGCAAAGATTATCGCCATAATCCAGAATCTAATAATTACCTTTGATTCTGATATTCCCTTCAATTGAAAATGATGATGAAGAGGAGACATCAGAAAGAGCCTTTTACCTCTTGTCTTAAAAGAGATAACCTGAAGGAGCACAGATAGGGTTTCTAACACAAATACCCCTCCCACTAAAATTAAAAGAAGCTCCTGTTTAATCAATAAAGCGGCTATCCCCAAAGAGCCCCCTAATGCTAAACTCCCGCTATCCCCCATAAATATATCTGCAGGGTGACAATTATACCACAAAAATCCTAATCCTGCCCCGGCTATTGCGGAGCAGAATATAGCCAATTCGCCACCAGCAGGAAAATAAGGAATAAATAGATAGCTACTAAATTTGACATTACCGGCAAGATAACTGAGCACTGCATATACAAAAGCAACAACAATTACTGAGCCAATGGCCAATCCATCTAAACCGTCGGTGAGATTCACTGCATTTGAAGAAGCAGTAACAACAAGCACCGCCCAGATTAAATAAAAATAGCCGAGGTTAAAAATCAGGTTTTTAAAAAATGGGAAATTGATTGTTCTCTCTATCTGGGGATCAAAGACGAGAAATAGTCCGAGCAAAACTCCCAACAAAACCTGCCCGATAAATTTAAATCGGGGAGTTAGCCCTAAAGACCTCTGCTTGACGAATTTTATATAATCATCAATAAATCCCAAAATTCCTAACCAGACTGTAGAGCCCAAAATTAGCAGTATATATCTATTAGCGATATCTGCCCAACAAAGAACAGAAATAGTTATTGCCCCTACGATTAAAACTCCTCCCATTGTAGGAATACCTTGTTTCCTTTTTTGCAAAGAATAAAGATTGGCATACTCCTTGCGAATATTCTCCCCCACTTTACATTCTTTAAGCCATCTAATAAACAGGGGAGTAAAAATAAGCACAACGAGAAAAGCAGTGCTAGCCGCCAAAAGCGAACGGACGGTGATGTAGCGGAATATATTGAAGCCACAAAAGATATCTTTTAGAGAATATAAAAGACGGTAGAGCATAGCTGCAGTCTACAGTAGGCAGTTGGCAATTGGCAGTAGGCAACTTCTTGCATACTAGCTTTTCCTTGCTTACTGCATACTGCCTACTGCTAACTGCTTTTCCTTGCCTACTGCCTATTACCTACTGCCAACTCTTATTATTTAGGTCAATTAGTCATTCCTTGGATAATCCCTTCCACAACTTCCTCCATCCTCATTCTTCGCGAGCCCTTGACCAAGATTGTATCACCTTTTTGGATAATCTTCAAAAGGTACCCTGTCGCCTGAGAGTTAGCCCCGAACTCCTGGATTGCGAATCTTTCCGAGGGGTTAAAATGGCGAGCCCCCTTGGCTATTTTCTCTGCTAATTTCCCCACTGTAACTAAAATATCTATCTTTGCCCTAACTATTAGCCTTCCCATCTCGAAATGTAGCCCGTCACTTTCTTCTCCCAATTCTAACATATCGCCAACCACTAATATCTTTCTCCCTTTAAACTGAGCTAACCTTTCAATAGCATAAGCGAGGGAGGAAGGATTGGAATTATAGGCATCATTAATAATCCTCACCCCTTTTATTTCGCTTATTTCCATACGCATCGGGAGATTCCTAAAATGCTTTATCTTCTCCGCCATTTCTTTTTCACTCATTCCCAACCTTTTGCAGACAGTAAAAGCGGCAGCGAGAGAAGCTGAACCAAGAGAACCTGGATCAAATCTCAAAATCTCTCCTCTAAACTTTTCTCTCACCAAAGAACAAAGCTTTTTATCCCCGCCGTCTATCACGATTGTCCCCTGCGGAGATAAACTTTCTAATAATTCCATCTTCGCTCTATATACTCCTTCAATATCCTTAAAAAACTCAAGGTGTGCTTTGCCGATATTGGTAATAACCCCAATAGTTGGCTGGCCAATCTCTCCCAATCTTCTCAACTCCCCAAAGTGATTTGTTCCCATCTCCACCACCGCTACTTGATGCTGAGGGGTTAATTTCAATAAACTCAAAGAAAGCCCGATGCAATTGTTCCAATTCTTTTCACTCTTTAAGACTTTGTATTTAAAGGAAAGTAGAAAAGCGATTAACTCCTTTACTGTGCTCTTGCCGTTGCTGCCGGTGACAGCAACGAGAGGAATGTCAAATCTTCTCCGCTGGTAAGCGGCAATATCGCCCAACGCTCTTGTTGTATCAGCAACCTGTATCACAAAAGGCTTGCCTGTAGCCTGCCTGCGCCCGTTAGCCTGGAGCCTGGAGCCTCGAGCCTGGAGCACTCCCGCCGCCCCTTTCTTAATCGCTTCGCCAATAAAATCATAACCATCAAAATTTTTTCCTTTAAGGGCAATAAAGAGTTCTCCCTTTTTGATAGTGCGCGAATCAATAGAGATGCCCGAAAAAGGAGTATTAGGATTCCCTTTTATTAACGAACCTTTGGTTGCTTCTAAGAGTTCCCTAACGAACATTTCACTTTGTAAATCACCAATAACCAAGATATACCCTAGCGGGCACAGGCAAGATACAAACAAATCTCAATATCCCATAATCAATAACCAAACCGGGATAATAGTTTCTGTTTGGTTATTCATAATTTGGGGCTTGAGGTCTTATTTAAAATTATTTTCCTAGCTACTTCCACATCATCAAAGGGAACCACAGTATCCCGGAAGATTTGATATCTCTCGTGCCCTTTACCAGCAATCAGAACGATATCCCCTTTTTGGGCAAGAGCAATGCCCCTTTTAATTGCCTCCTCCCTATCTGAAATTATCTCGTACCTTGCCTGAGCCTGCCCGTCCGCCAGGCGCACCCAGAGAGAACTATTCTTCTCTATCCCTTTGACAATATCCTCAATAATCGCCTGAGGGTTTTCACTGCGGGGATTATCGGAGGTCAGAATAACCACATCGGAGAGTTCGCTACTTATCTTTCCCATCGCCGCTCTCTTTTGTCTGTCTCTATCTCCCCCGCAACCAAAGATGGTAATCAACCTCCCACCACTCATTGAGCTTCGTAGATTAGTGAGGACACTCTTTAACGCCTCCTCGGTATGAGCATAGTCAACAAATAATATAAAATCCTGTCCGTAATCAACCCTTTGCAGGCGGCCCCGGACAGGAGGGAAATTTCTTAAAGAGGAACTGATTATTTCTAAAGGCACACCTTCGCTTAGACAAAAGCAAGCCGCGGCTAAAATATTATAGACATTATGTCTACCGATAAGGGGACATTCTACGGGAAACTCTCCATTGGGCCCAGAGGCTATAAATCGCACTCCTGCAAGCGAAAGAAAAAGAGAATTTGATTTGATAAAAACATCTGCTTCTTGCCCTACTGCATAGCTAAATATTCTTGCTTTAATTCCCCGGCTTATTTCTTTACTACGAGGGTCGTCAATATTAATTATGGCTTTAGCTCCCGCGGGCAGTCTCTCAAAGAATCTCTTTTTTGTCTGAAAATAATTCTCTAAACTATGGTGATAATCTAAATGGTCGTGGCCAAAATTAGTAAATATTCCAGTGTTAAAATCGAGCTCGTCGATGCGATGCTGAGAGATGGAATGGGAAGAGACCTCTAAGATAGCGTAATCAGTATTTTCTTTAACCATATCCTGAAGATAGGAATTTAAAACAGCCGCATCGGGAGTAGTATTGGTAGCCGGAATTACTCTGTCGCCAATCTCATAATTTATTGTTCCCAATAGGCCAAGCCTTTTGCCAAAATTCTTTAGAATATTCTTGATTAAGTAGGAAACAGTGGTTTTTCCGTTGGTACCGGTAATTCCAACGAGATTGAGCCTGGAAGACGGCTGGTCATAAAAACGAACTGCGAGTTTGGAAAGGGCCCGACGAGAGCTCCTAACCCTCACCGCTGGAAAATCTGGTCTCAGAGGAATATCCTCTTCTACGAGCACTGCCACTGCTCCCCGTTTGATTGCTTCTTCTATAAAGCGATGACCATCATCCTTTTCGCCTTTGATTGCCACAAATAAATACCCTTCTCTTATTTGTCCAGAATTAGAAGATATTCCTTTAATCTCAGGATCTCCACCAACAAAAGAGATAATTTCTAAGTTCTTAATTAGAGTGGAAAATTTCATATAGTATAAATTCCAATTTTCAAGCTCCAAGCACCGAGCACCAAATTACAAACAAGCACAAATTACAATAACCAATGACCGAAACAATTAATTAGGTTTTTTCTTTTGTTTCGATCATTGTAATTTTGGTTCACCCTGTTAAATAATTCCCCAGAGGCGAAATTGCCACGAAGTGGTATTTAACAGGGTCAATTGTGATTTGTTTGTAATTTGTGATTTGGGA
>JAGGUG010000003.1 GCA_021158625.1 Candidatus Omnitrophota bacterium
TATTTTCAAGCACGAGTATATACTGTTGTTTAAAAAGAAACCTAGATAATATGCGTACCCATGTTTTTATAGTTAATGATTCCACATTTCCAAGTCATTTACAGTACTTATTTGCTGGTACAGGTGCTTATAATCAAAAGAGGAAGATTTGGCTAGATGAGCATATTGGTTTACTTTCAGATATAAAAAGAGTTAGAGAGGGAGATTTAGTTATATTTTATATTGAAGCATCACGAAAAATAAAAGGTGGATTTTATGGTATTTTTAAAATTGCTGAGCAGAATCCAATTGTTTTTCACACCCCAGGGGAAAGTGGATTTCAACCTAGTTTGAACACACATAAACTTATCTATCGGACATTAATTATACCTTATGAGGTGTATTCTGAAGGGGTGCCGGAATGGGAGGTATTAGATAAATTACCCGTTTATTCCACCGATATACAATGGAGTCTAATTTATAGAAAATTAAAAGGAAAGAGAGGCTGTACACCATTGCTCTCTTGGGAGGCACAAAGATTAATGGATATAATAAGAAACAAAAATCAGGGACGTCCTATAGCAAATACTCAATCTAGAGCTGGTTTTGATTGGAATAAAACAAATAGGAGAATAATAACCACTAAGTGCCAAAGGAGATATCCATATCCAAGGAGATTCGACTTTGATATTTTTAACGCTCTCTATGAACTTTGGAAGCAAGGAAAAGCATATGAGAGTTACTTAGAATTATATTTTACAGCAAACATAGGGATTGATAATAAGTTGGATGCCATAGTTGGAAATCATCCTATGTGGTTTGGAAATCAGGTTGCCTGTGGCATGGGTATGCAGAAAATAGACATTTTGACTATTTGTAAAAATAAAGGGGAAATAGAGTATAGGATAATAGAGTTAAAAGATGAGGTTGTGAAGCCTGATATAGTTGAACAGATGGAATATTATATAAACTGGGCTTCTCAGAAAAAGGGAAGACATTTGGATGGCGCACTTAGTCGGAATATACAACCCATAGTTGTAGCCCCAAAAATTACAAAAAAATTACGCGCAAATGGCACCCCTTCAAAAAGATGGGATAGTATTGTTAAGGCATTTAAGAGTTTTAACAAAATGAGGCTAGCAAAACCAATATTATATTTTGAATTTGAGTTAGGAAATAGAAATATTGATTTCATAAAGGTAGGGTACTAATGCCTTTATTTAGCCAAAAAGACATAAGAAATTTAAAGTTAAGTTCCATCTCTTTATCGAAATTGAAAGAATTTGCTAAAAATCTAGGGCAGGAAAACAGAGGGAGTGGAACAGAAATAATAAAACGCATAGTCGATCTTGGTATAGATAGCGAATTAAATGCATTTATCAAGGCTCAATATAATGAAAGAATAAAGGAGAGGCGGAGATTAATCAGTGATGAAGATTTAATAAAGGAATTGCATAAGGTAAAGAGATTCTCGTGGGGTGTTGTTCAAGGGCAGTTGGATCAGAAGATTCAAACCGAATACGTAAGAAGAATCTACCGATATGAAGATTTAATAAGTGGAGTTAAAGCTAAACTTTATGATGATGTTACTTCTTATGTAATATGTACTTGGTATAACCATTGGACAACTGTGTTGATAGAAGAACACATCGGTCAACATCCTAAGGTTATTCCTACACTGAAGAACATAAAAGGAATTGATATCTTTGTAGACGATCAGCCTTTTGATTTAAAAATTACGTATTTACCTCGAGGATACGACCCTAATGATGCTGTAAAAAATCCTAAAGGTCTTGCTATATGGATGTACGAGAATCAAGGAGCACAAAGATTTGGAGCAGATAATAGATTGTTCGTAGTATTGTTAGATACAAAAAATCCCCAAGATAGTTGGAAATTAAAAAGAGATTTTAAACTTGTATTTTCAAGAATAGATGAGTTTTTTGACAGAGAGAAAGTAACACGTGCCGACGAAGTAGTTTTTAGTTATAAAAGAAAAACCTTTACTACTATAGCTAAGGTGTTATTTATTCTAGGTAATAGTAATGAATAGATATATACTTAATTCAAAAATCATACTATTCTTAGGTGCAGGAGCGTCGGAGTTCTTAGGAAAACCTCTTATGTCTAATTTTGTAGATAAACTGATTGATGATATTAACGATGATAAACTGAGAGGGATATTATTAACTATTGTTGAATCAAAGGGTAAAGACTTAGAGATACTTCTTAAGGAGATAGATGGAATATGTGAAAGGAATTATTTTAAAGGACAATTTAAAAGGAATTATATTAAGGATCAACTTGATATAATAGGTAGTTTAGCAAGAGCTTTACTTACCTCAACTTCTCAAACAGAGATAGGGTATAAATCTGACTTTGCTGCCAAATATGAGGCGCTATGTCAAGAATGTTATAGATTAAAATGGAGAATATATGATAAGATATTTGAAGTTTATTTTGATATTGATAGAATGCAAGTAAAAAGACTCTATAGTCCTCTATTTAGAATATTAAAAGAGATCTTGAGGGAAAAAAGAGTGCTACCTATTTTTACAACTAATTATGATAAAGCCATTGAAGCTTATACGGAGGATATGGATGATGTAGAGTTAATAGATGGCTTTAAAACCACTAAAAGCAAGACTAGTATATGGAAGATAACGGTATTTGAAAAATTTAAACCAATAAGAAAGAGGATGAATATATGTCTGTTTAAGTTACACGGTTCTATTTTTTGGTATAGGCTCGAAGGAAACATAGTCTATTCACCTATAGCTACTCAATTTCCTTCTCACGTTAATATAGAACCAGTGATACTGTATCCTAACGACATAAAACAGATAGCTTTTTCTGATCCATTTATAACAGCTTATAGCTATTTTCAAGGATGTTTGAGTAGGGCTAGCTACATAATTTTTATAGGTTATTCTTTTCGAGACTATATTACAATTACATTTCTTAAGAATGCTTTAAGGATGAATAAGAAATTAAAGGTAGTTATTTTTGACCCGAACGCCACTAAAATATTTAAAGCATATTTTAGTTTTTATAAAAATAATGTGGTTTGTATAGATAAAAAATTTACTGATAAAGCAGAAGATTATCAGGATGAAATCTTAAAAACAATTCATCTAGAATAAATTTTATTTACAATATATAAGCTGACGAAGGCACCTGCTTGAGGAGGGTTTTTAAAATAATTTATTAGTTAAGATTTTCTTTTTAAATTCACAAAAAGCAGGTGTCCCATAAAAATATTTTTTTATTGTTCCTTGTTTTAAATACTAAAGTTTCACCTAAGACGAAAAAATCCGACGAAAGCAGGTGTTTGAGGAAGCTTATTAGGGAAAGTAGGCTCGGAGCGCAGGCAACGGAAGACCCCAAAGGGGGCTGAAGTCCGAGCACCGAGACTGTAAGGGTGGGTGGGGATAAAGTTATTTGTATTTTTCTTTGAAATAAGTTAGAATTTGATCGCATAGGCGACCCCAATTTTTTATTTCGGAAAATACTTGACATGATAAATCTTTATGATATACTTATATACAAGATAAAAATGAGTATAGAGTGGTATGTTTCGACCTGCGCCTAAAGCGGAGGTTTTTGTTTTTATGAAGTAATTATGGGGGTGAGAAGATGATTGAGAGAAGCGAATACAAAGGTAGGCCGTTGATCGTCATAAAAAGAAGCGAGGATGATAAATATCCTTTTTCTTTTGGCGTCAGCAAAGCCAAGTTAATACTTGACAATATTGAAGCAATAAGGAAATTTGTAGAAGAGAACGATAATTAAAAATAGACAAGGGATAAGTTCGAGAGAAGAGAACTCCTGTTTATTTATCCCCTTAGAGAAAGCCAGCGATTTCAATCGCTGGTCATTACCGATTGAAGCTGACGGTGGTTTAATGCCACCGTCAGCGCAAACCGTTAGAGGACGAAGTTCTCTAACGGGGTTTACTCTGCCTGAGGTCTCTGAGGTGTTTTTCAGAGACCTCAAAAAAATATCTTGACGAGTAAAAAAAGTATTGTGAAGTCATTAAAGACATACTGTAAAAGAAAAAATGGGTATGTCTGATTACAAAGATTAGAGAATAAAAATTGATGATTTAATCGCTGTAATCTGAATTTAATCTGTGAAATCAGCCATAATGAAATTATGGCAGGGAGTTGCTATGGATTTTACACCCGAGGATATAATTGAAGTAGGGAAGAAAAAGATTGGCGATTTTAAGAGATTTGGGCTGCTCGTAATCGGGGGTTTGGTTATCATAATTGGTTGGACAATGATTTACTCTATCGGTCCCGATGAAGTAGGGGTAATCAAGCGCTTTGGCAAATACACGGCTACAACTGGCCCGGGATTGCACATTAAACTGCCCTTTGGCATTGACAAGGCAATCCCGGTAAAAGTGAAACGAGTATTTAAAGAAGAATTTGGACTGAGAACTATCCGCCCGGGCATAAGGAGTAAATATTCGCATCGGTCTTATCTTGACGAGTCCCTCATGCTTACCGGTGACCTTAACATTCTGGATGTGCGTTGGATTGTTCAGTTCAAGGTAAAGGACCCGGTCAAGTTGCTTTTTAACACCAGGGATCCCCTGGAGAATGTGCGCGATATCTCCAATGTAGTGATGCGCAGATTTGTCGGCGATTATAGATTAGATGAGGTTCTTACCACAAAACGAGAAGAGATTGATGACCTTGCTCAGATTGAGATGCAGAAGATATTAGACCATTATGGAACAGGTATCCAGGTTGTTACGGTCAAGTTACTGGATGTCAATCCACCGGATGAAGTAAAGCCGGCTTTTAATGAGGTCAATGAGGCAAAGCAGGAAAGGGAAAGAGTGATTAATCAAGCCTGGGAGGAATATAACAAGGCAATCCCGCGGGCAAAGGGTGAGGCAGAAAGGGCTATCCGTCAGGCAGAAGGTTATGCTCTGGATAAGATAAACCGGGCTAAAGGTGAAGCAGAGAGGTTTGCGATGGTGCTCGCTGAGTATAAGAAAGCCCCGGATATAACCAAGAAGAGATTGTATCTTGAGATGATGATGGAGGTTCTGCCTAAGGCAAGAGAGAAGTACATAATTGACCCAGAGCAATCTTCGATATTACCGCTCCTGAACATCGGCCAGGAAGGGGGTAGACAATGAAAGCAAAACTAACTTTAAAGCTCTTTATTGCCATAGCTGCCTTAGTAATACTTGCGTTTATGACTGGTCTGATATTTGTTGTGGATGAGACCCAGCAGGTGGTAATCACGCAATTTGGCAGACCTGTGGGCAGACCAATTACTGCTCCCGGCCTGCATTTTAAAAAGCCGCTTATTCAGCAGGCGCATTATTTTGAGAAGCGGTTGCTTAAGTGGGATGGTGACCCTAATCAAATTCCTACCAAGGATAAGAAATACATCTGGGTAGACACCACTGCCCGCTGGAGGATTTCTGATGCCCTGAAGTTTTTGCAATCTGTAAGCAACGAAATGGGTGCCCATGCCCGGCTTGACGACATTATTAACTCAGCAACCCGCGACGCAATTACCAGCCATCTGCTTATCGAAACCGTGCGAAATTCCAATCGCATTTTAGAAACTAAACAAGAGGGCGACGATTTGATAGTTACCGAAGAAGCCGTCGAGCATATAGAGACAGGTCGGGAGGCATTAGAGAAACTGATTCTGAGAAAGGCACGCGAGCTTGCTCCCCAATACGGCATTGAATTGGTAGATGTGCGTATAAAACGGATAAATTATGTTCAGGATGTGCGCAATAAGGTCTATGAACGGATGATTGCCGAGAGAAAGCGGGCGGCCGAAAAATACCGCTCCGAAGGTCAGGGGCGGCGGGCAGAGATTAGCGGGCAAAAAGAAAAAGAATTGAAATTGATTACCTCTGAGGCATATAGGAAAGTCCAGGGGCTCAAGGGTAAAGCCGATGCAGAAGCAATAAGCATATATGCCCGGGCGTATAGTCAAGACCCTGATTTTTACTCATTCCTAAAAACCCTAGAGACATACCAAAAGACCATTGATGAGAATAGCACCATAATTCTGACCACTGATAGCGACTACTATAAGTACCTGAAAGGAATAGGTGTTGGGAAATAAACCCCGTTAGAAATCCCTTTGTAAATATAAGAGAAATCTTCATAATTCAAGAGAAAATTACTTAGCGATATTTCTAACGGGGTAAATCCTTTCATTTCCCTGCCTGCCGGCTCGTCTCAATTCAGGGAAATGAGTTACGGACGGAAGTGGGCAGGTGGTTGACCTTAAACAGAGGATTTGTTAAAATAACCCAAAGGATAATTCTATAATCCTTTGGGTTTTTTTATAGTATCGGATTTTCAATCCGATACAAAAATCTGTGTAATCTTTTTGAAATCTGTGCAGTCATATGCCAACATAGTGAGGCATATTTTATATGTGGTATTGGATATTTCGCATAGTGTTTATAGTTATATTTAAGTTATTCTTTAAGCTCAAGGTAGAGGGGCTAAAAAATCTTCCCCGAAAGACCAATTTTATAGTGGTTGCCAATCACAGTAGCTTTTTAGACCCTTTGCTCATTATGGTGACTATTCCAGAAAAGATTTACTGTATAGCATCAAGATACCTTTACAAAATATGGTGGTTAAGATGGTTTTTTAAAAAAACAGATGCTTTCCCAACTGGTAGCTCCTCAGAAAAGGCAGTTTCTTTATTGACAAAAAATAAAATTGTTGGCTTGTTTCCTGAAGGAGGGTGTAGTCGTGACGGAAAATTGAGAAAGTTTAGAAGGGGAGCGGCCCTATTAGCAGCAAGGACAGGAAGACCTGTTGTTCCCTGCGCAATTTTAGGCACCTATGAAGCGCTTCCCAGAGGAGCTAAATTTCCCCAGTTATTCCGAAGCCTAAAAGTAAAAATCGGCAAGCCAATATATCTGTTAAAAGAATTTGAAGATATAATTGATGATGTATATTTGCAGGAAGGAACTCTTAAAATCAGGAGGACAATTGCGGAGATGATAGATGAAGGATAAAGATTTAATAGAAATAGAGATTTCAAGGATTATACCAGCTCAGAAATGGAGGGTAATTCGCCTTATAACCAAGGTTTGGGAATTCCCCACATATATAGCTTGTGTTAAAGAGGCATCGGTAATTCAAAAATCCAGCAATAAAATGCGAACAAAATGGCGGATAGAGATTGATAAAGTTCCAATAAGCTGGATAGAAGAAGACCTCCTTGCGCTTAGACGAAATGCTATTTATTTTAAGGCAATAGAGGGGGATTTGGAGGAGTTTAAGGGAGAATGGAGATTTCAAGACCATCCTGAAGGGACTGAGGTTATCGTAGATGTTTATTTAAAAATAGGTATTCCGGCAATCAAGGATTTTGCCGAGCCCTATGTAAAAAGGATACTCATTAAAAATTTTGAAGCAATATTAGAGGCAGTAGAGCGTCGATTAATCTCTGTAAAATATGCGAGCTACAAACATGGAGATACAAAAAAAATAAGTGGTTTTGGAATTATCGGACATCTATATAATTTCAAGCACCTGGAAAAATGTCTCAAGATGTTAAATCCAGATTTTAAGCTCCCCTCACAGGAATTTCTTGGTCAGATTTTTAACATAACCCCTTCTTTTAAGCTCTATGACATTTTAAATTTCAGGTCTAAAACCGGTCAGGTGGTAAATGGGTCTTTTATTGTAGCCACATTTATTCCTGATATGATAGAAAAGGATATCTGGGCAATATTTTCCAAGGTGGTTAAAGCCTGCAAGATTGCTGAGAAATCCGGGGTTGGGATAGTGGGATTAGGCGGTTTTACATCTATAGTAGCAGAGAGAATAGGTGAGGAGATTAGTCATCAGATAGATGTGCCGGTTACTACTGGGAATACCTTTACTGCGGCAATGGCAATAGATGGTGTTCTTAAAGCCGCTGCTCTTTTAAATGTGGATATTACTCGTACAAAAGTAACCATTGTAGGAGGGACAGGTGATATTGGAAGCGCCTGCGCAAGAGTTTTAAGCGATAAGGCAAAAGAACTAATTATAACTGGTCGAACAAAAGCCCATCTTCGCCATCTGAGACAAGAATTATCAAAAAAGCGCAAAGCCAAGATAATTGCCACTACTGATAACGAATCGGCAGTAAGAGATGCGGATATTATTATTGCTGCGGCAAGTGCTCCCTCTTCCATTCTTGACACTAATTGGTTTAAATCCGGGGCTATAATCTGCGATGTAGGGTATCCCAAGAATGTTTCCTATGCCCCTAAAGTTAGAGAAGATATCCTTATCTTCTCCGGTGGTCTGGCAAGCTCCCCTACACCCCTTTCATTCCCCATTGATTTAGGCCTGCCCGCAGATGATATTATATACGGATGTTTTGCTGAAGCGATTATCTTATCTTTAGAAAAACGCTATGAAAATTTTAGTTTTGGTAGAGGGAATATCACTCCGGATAAAATAGATGAAATAAGGGAGTTAGGAAAAAAACATGGTTTTGAGGTCTCAGATTTTTATTGGGGTGATAGATTAGTAGATGAATCAATAATAAAGAAAATAAGGAAAGGACAGTGAATATTTACTCTTTTTCTTCTTTGTTCGCTGCTATATTCTGTTTGGCCTCCGGAATTTTTGTTTTTGTAAAAAGACCTAAAGATAAAAAATGCAAGTTCTTCGCAATCGCAAGTATACTCACGGGTTTATGGACATCATTTCCTTTTATTATGAGCAGGGCTCATAATGAGGCCTCTGCATTATTTTTTGCCAGAATAATTTATATCTCGGCGATTCTTTCTGCTCCGGCGTGGTTGCATTTTGTATTTGCCGTAGTTAAAGAGAAATGGTCAAAACGAGAAAATAGAATATTATTTTTGAGTTATTGTCTTTCCGTTCCGTTTCTCTTCTTTAGTTTTAGTCCTTTTTTTCTTAGAGGCGTGAATCGTTTTGCTCCCCATTTTTCTGTTATTCCCGGGCCTTTATATATATTTTTTGTTAATATATTTGGTTTGATTTTTATTTATATTATAAAAACAATCCTTTCTAGTGTCAGAGTTGCAAGTGGTTATTATAGAAATCGACTAAAATTTATATTGTTTTCATTTATATTTGGTTTTTTGAGTGGAATTATTCATTTCGCTTCAGCATATTTTAATAAAGAACCATTTCCCCACGATTTGCTTCTCATTGCTTATACAAGTCTTATTGCCTATGCTATCTTCCGCTATCGCCTTATGGACATCACGCTTGCCATCACCCGCACAGGGATTTTCGTGGCAGTTTATACATTGCTTTTAGGGATACCTTTTATAATTACTGTTCAACTTAAGGATTGGTTTATCAACACATTGGGAGTGAATTGGTGGATGTTACCTTCGGGGTCAATAGCGCTTTTGGCTACAGTCGGGCCATTTATCTATATCTATTTTCAACGCAAGGCCGAGAATAGATTGCTCAGCGAACAGAGGCAATATCAGGAGACTTTGCAACAGGCCGCTTCAGGAATGACCCGCATTCATAACATAGAGAGATTATTGAACTTCATTGTTGAGCTTGTTACCAAAGCAGTGCGGATTTCTCACTCGGCTATATATCTATTTGATGAAAAATCTGAGGAGTTTCTCTTAAAAGCGAGTCGTAATTTTAAAAAAGGGCAGATAAGTTCAATAACTAAAAAATCTTCTTTAATTGTCTGGGCTGAGAAAAAAAAGGAACCTTTGGTCTATGAGGAAATAAAGCGAAAGGCCGAAGAGGCTCCCAATCCTACTTTGAAAGAATTAGAAGAGGAAATGCGCTCTTTGAATGCTTCTGTTGTTGTCCCCAGTTTTTTAGAGGATAAATTACTAAGTCTTCTTATTTTGGGAGATAAATGCTCGGGGAGAATTTATACATCAGAGGATATGAATATTTTTTCTACTTTAGCAAGCCAGGCCGCCTTAGGTATTGAGAATGCCTCGCTCTACGAAAACATAGAACAGCAGGTGCGGCAGAGGACGCAGAAATTAGTAGAGGTGCAAAAACAACTCATTCAGGCAGAAAAATTGGCTACTGTAGGCACACTGGCGGGGGGCGTGGCTCACGAGATAAATAACCCCTTGACGGCAATACTGGCCAATACTCAGATGCTCTTAGCGACTGCTGATTCATTTGATGCTGATGCAAAAGAATCTCTCAAACTCATTGAAGAAGCAAGCAAGCGTTGCCGGACCATAGTTCAGAAATTGATGACCTATGCCAGAAAGCCATTAGAATCTAGCGAAGCCCCTGAGATAGATTTGTTAAAGGTTCTCAAGAAGGTAATTTCTTTTCTCGGCTATCAATTAGAGCAAGAGAATGTTAAAATAATCAGTGAGGTCAAAGGAGATACTTATATTGTTCGGGGCAACCATAATGAATTAGAGCAAGTGGTGACAAATCTAATCTTAAATGCAAAGGATGCTATCAAGCAGATAAAAGAAAGCGGCGTGATATATATATTCCTTTCAAAAAGTGATGATTGGATAAAACTTGAGGTTAAAGATGAAGGAGCAGGTATACCAAAGAAGATAATCTCGAGGATATTTGACCCATTTTTCACTACAAAGGATGTAGGAAA
>JAGGUG010000025.1 GCA_021158625.1 Candidatus Omnitrophota bacterium
AAATTCTTTAACTTTTCTTGAACTCATCCTAATCTTCTCCTGAATCTCTGAGCTAAAAGGTCAGCGATGATATTAAAACTTAAAGTAATTACAAAAAGAACTATAGCAATAGCAAAAAGAGCATGAAAATGCGCGCTCCCTGCAACTGTTTCTCCCATCTCAGCAGCAATAGTAGCAGTCATAGTCCGCACAGGCTCAAAGAAAGAATGAGGAATAACTACTGCACCTCCTGCAACCATAAGTACGGTCATCGTCTCGCCGATAACCCTTGCCATACCCAAAATAATAGCCGTGCTTATTCCTCCTACTGCGGCAGGAAGGGTTACCTTAGCCGTAGTCTCCCACTTATTTGCCCCTAAGGCATAAGAGGCTTCTTTGAAACTTTCAGGAACTGCCGAAATTGCATCTTCAGAAATACTGGTAATAGTGGGAATAGCCATAATACCTAAAAGCATAGAGGCAGTAAAGGCATTTAGCCCCACAGGTAAATTAAAGATTTTTGCTACCAGAGGTGCTACAACTACCATCCCGAAAAATCCATAAACTACAGAAGGAATGCCAGCAAGAAGCTCTATTACTGGTTTTATAAATTCCTTTATTTTAGGAGAAGCCGCTTCTGAAATGTAAAGAGCTCCTGCCACCCCTAACGGCACAGCAATAATTAATGCCCCTAAGGTAACCCACAGAGACCCTAAAAGTAGGGGCAATATTCCAAAATCAGGTGGTTCATAAGTGGGGTACCAGAATTTGCCAAATAGAAATTCCCCTAAAGAAGTGTCCTTAAAAATCGGCAGACCTTCTTTAAACAAAACTATGACAATTCCTGAAAGAAAAAAGATAGAAAGTAAAGCAAATAGACAAAAAAATCCTCTAATTAAATTTTCTTTTTGCGCTCTTCTCATAATTTACTTTAAGGAAACAAAACCCTGCTTTTTAACTATTCTTTGTCCCTCCTCGCTTAAGACAAAATCAATAAAATCTTTTGCCAATCCTTTTGGTTTATCATTGGTGTACATAAATAAGGGTCTGGAAATAGGATAGGTGCCTTTTAACACAGTTTCTACCGAAGGTACAACACCATCAATCCTCAAGGCTTTAACTTCTGAACTCAAATATCCTAATCCAACATAACCAATAGCACCTTTTGTGCGTTTAATTGTTGAGGCAACTGCCGCATTTGAGGCCTGAAGCAGGGCATCTGGACGCACACGTTCTTTTTTTAAGACTAACTTATTGAAACATTCAAAGGTTCCTGAGGCAACATCTCGCGAGACTACCACTATTTTTTGACTCCTGCCGCCTAACTCAGCCCAGTTTGATATCTTGCCTGTATAGATATCTTTAAGCTGAGTAAGAGTAAGTCCATCAACTGGATTTGAAGGGTGCACAATTACGGCGATTCCATCCATAGCCACAACATGAGGTTCAGGATTTATCCCTTTTTCTTTAGCCTTTATTATCTCTTTTTTCTTCATAGGTCGGGAAGAATCAGCAATGTCACATATCCCATCAATTAAAGCTGCAATACCAGTCCCTGAACCTCCGCCACGAACTGAAATATCTGCTTCTGGGCGTTTTTGCATAAATACTTCAGCTGCATCTTGAGCAATAGGCAAAACCGTAGTTGAACCTTGGATAACAAGCCGCTTACTCTCTGCACAGATGCCTTGGGTCATTAACCCAAAGATAAATAGCACTAATAAACCTTGCAAAATTATTCTTTTCATTCAATCATCCCTCCTTTTAATTTTAAAAAGTTTATCATTCAATTGTTACAACTATGTGACAATTTTGTAAAATATTAGTGAAATTTAATCAGAATTTAAACCGAATACGGGTTTCGACTTTCTGGTAGTCTTTTTCATCAACATTGTCGTATTGAACATCAAATAAACGAAGATTCGCGTCTATATTTTCCGTAAGCTTATACCCAAATTGAAGCTCACATTCTTGGGACCTATCTCCTTTGCTGGAGGTGTAATTGTAATTATAATCACCGTAAGCAAAATGTGCCCAGAACTTACCTATTTTGTATTTAACCTTACCAAAATAAACTTCGCAGCCGGACCTTCCGTAAGATTTATCCTGGTCTAACTCACCAACTAAATAATCCCGAAGCCATTCTGGCTTATTTAGAGAATTGCCATCGTCAAACTGCGCAAATCCTCCAGTCACAGTTAAAGGGCCCTTTATTATGTACGGAGATACAGCAAAATCATCAGAATCACTCTTACCGGCAATATCCGCCGAGACATGATAATAGTCAAGACGGCCGCCATAAGTAACGCCGCTGTGTTCCGGCTTATATTTAATATCTGCATCCAAACCATAAACCCCAGCATAACCATCTTGATACATTACGTAAGGATTAAATGTTAACATATCAAGAGGCTTGTATTTACTTTCAATGAAAAAGAGATAAGGCTTTGAATCCGAACCAAAGGTATCCTCTGAATTTAAATCCTGATGGTCATTGGTTCGGCCAAAATCCTCGCCGTCATCGTAGTCGATTTCTGCAAATCGGGTCATAACGCCAGCGATGAATTCCAAATTAGGAATTTCTTTAAGGAACACATAAGCACCTTCACTCTGCGCATCATCAATATGGCTGACTTTTTTATGATTCCAACGGCCAACAGTTACGCCCGAGTTTTCAGCAAAACCATAGCTTAAATAAAGTTCGGGTAAAGTACATTTAGTTTCGATATCTGACTGAAAGGGGTCACTCGTACCATTATCATGGTGGGAATATAGCTGGCCATGGACAAAAAATCGCGCGCCCATACTCAAACGATTCCATTTTTGCGTTTCATATTTAAGAGTTAGGTATCCTGTGGCCCAACCGTAGTCACTATCAGCAACCTCCTTATCGGTATACTCGAAGTACGACCCAATCGTCCCTTTTATCTTGCCATTTTTGAACGCCTCTTCAATGGTTTTTGCCTCGTCGGCAAAACACACATATGCCTTAACAGGCAATAAAAAAATTGTCAAAAGCATCAACAAACCGATTAACTTAAACTTTTTGCACATCTTCAAAACCTCCTTTTTAATTATTTATATACAATCTCCTGAATCGGCATAGTTCCTTTTCAATTCGCCTTAAGGATTCTTCTATATAGCCACCTTCAAGTCTGTCTGAATTTTCAATCTCAGCCAATACACCCTGCAAAGTAGCAAGTTGTGAGCGCAAAAAACTGGCAACAAAATCCTTTTGCAAACTTGACATAGTCGTTACTGCCTCCTGCATATTATTCTCTCACCTCCTTTCGCTTCTTGTTTTTCTCTCATTTTTCAATATATTTAAAACTTCATCTGAGGTCTTTTTGCAAAAGCGATAATAGAGAAACCCCATCGCGCCAAAAGATATTAAAATTAGTAATCCTAAAATAATTTTTATTTTCACCCTATAGTATACTTTTCAAACATTACAGCATTATTACAGTAATATTAAGATTTGATTAATGTTTTTAGCATTTCTTTGCTTTCTTTGATATATTCAAAATAGCGGGGTCTTGGTTCAATTATAAAAAAGCAGCCGGCAGGACTTAATAGTTGAATAGCTTTCTTAAAAGGGATTTTACCCCAACCAGGAGGCATATGCATATCCCCTCTGCCGTTTACGATAAGAAGATTTTGGTCCTTCTCTTGAAAATATGACGGATAGCCAAAGTTATCGTGAAGATGAAGGTGCTTTAAGTAAGGTTTTACTTTAGAAATTGTTGTTAAAAAATCCTTATTATAAAAATTTGTTGAAAGATAGGCGTGACCAAAATCAAGGGCAATTCTTATATTCTCATCATCTATTTTTTTTACCTGCTTTACCAATCCCTCAATATCTTCTGCATAAGTATAATCTTTTTCACTAATAAAAGGCCGGGCATTTTCCATACAGAGAACCACATTTGCTTCTTTCAAGGTTGAGGAAAAATCTTTTAAAATATCTCGTTCAATCTTTTTTAATCTCTCCGATTCCCTTTGATTCAGTCTCTTTTGCTTTCTTAGTAAAATTTCAATTTCTGATTTATACCTTCCCGGATGGTAAACTAAAATGTGTGCGCCTATCTCATATAAAAACTCAATAGATGATTTAAGAATCGCCTTTTCTGTTTCTATTTCCTTAAGGTTCATCAAATCGAGACTCTCCGGACAATGGACACAATAATTGAAGGGATAACTTTTTAGGATATTTTTTATTTCTTTTAACCTTTTATTTCTAATTTTTCCTCCTACAATTACATCTAGCCCATGAAGGGGAAGTTCTACTACATCAAAACCAACTTGCTTTACTCTATCCAATGCATTCTTAAGTGCTACCAAACTCCCATTGATAAGTTTTACATTAATACTTATGCCAATCATAACTATAAACACTCCTCCCTTTAATAAACACTCTGGTTACCTCCGGCAACTTGTCTCTTAACTTAAAAATAACTATATCTGCAATTTTGCCAGGAAGAATAGCTCCTCTTTCTTTTAATCCTGTAGCTTTCGCTGGATTGAGAGTTATCATATTGATAGCCTTAGGCAAGCTTAAAATTCCTTCTTGATAAAGTTTTAAGCTCGCTGTAAGCATTGAAGGCAGGTGATAATCAGAACAGATAATGTCAGCTGCTTTTTCTTTTATTAGCCGAAGAGCGCTGACATTTCCGCAAGAAGATTTCCCCTGGACAATATTTGGTGCACCCACCACTACATCCATATTATTTTCCTTGGCACAAAGGGCAGCCTTAAGATTTACAGGAAATTCAGATATCTTTATTCCCAAATCTTTCATAATTTGGATTTTCTCTTTTTTATCATCATCATGAGAAACAAGAGGAATTTTAAACTCTCTTGCAATCTGGGAAATTTCCCTTAATAAAGATTTTTTCTTTTTCAAATTAAAAACAAAAGAATTTTTTGCAAACTCTCTTAGCTCCTCTTCTGTCCAACCCCTTACTTTTGTATAATAATTCTTAAATGCCTCAAAACTTTTAAATTGTGCCTGACCAGGTAAGTGATACTGGAAAGAGAGCAAATCTACTACTCTATTCTTTATCAAATTAAAAAGTTTATCTTTTGCCTCAAATTTGACTATATCAAAGCGAATGAATATCTTGTGATTCAGAATTGCAACTCGGCGATAATCTAAAATCTTCTCAATCATTTCCAGGGCTAACTTAAGACTTCTGTGTTTCTCAAGCACATCCCCCCAATAAATCCCGTGAAATTGAGTGGTAATCCCTGAGATAAGTAATTCTTTTTCATAATAGGATAGTGCAAGAAAGTGTGGAATTATTACATTAGGCCTAGGAGACAGTTTAAACTCTAAGGCATCACAATGGACATCAATCAATCCAGGTATAATATAACCACCTTGAGCATCAACAACCTCACATTCATCAGACAAAAATTCATCATAATCACATATATCTAAAATCCTTTTGTCTTTAATTAAAAGAATTCTATTATCTTCTACAGTTTTGGGAGTAACAATCTTACCATTAACTATTTTTATCATTTTTATATATCTCTTTAATTTTTCCCTCCTCCAAGACCAAAATTCTATCAGCAAATCTTTTTAACTCTTCATCATCGTGAAAAATCCCAATTACTGATATTCCTTTCTTTTTCAATTTTAAAATCTCATCCAACACAATAGCCCTGCTTGTCTTATCTAAACTGGCAGTAGGTTCATCGAGAAGCAAAAGTTCTGCCTTTTTAACAAGAGCCTGAGCGATATTTACTCTTTGCCTTTCTCCTCCACTGAAAGTAGAAGGATAGGCATCAAATAACCTCTCAGGGATTAAAAGACGCAAAAGCATGTTTTTAGCCCTTCTTTTTGCTCCATCTTCATCTACTCCCTGTTGAATAAGAGTCTGAGTTACTATTTTCAGACAGCTAACCCTGGGGATAGCATAAAAAAATTGACTCACATATCCTATCTTTCTGTGCCTTAAATCAATAATCTCCTCATCAAGACATCTTGCTAAATCTATCGGCATCCCATTTTTAGGATAATAAACAATTTCGCCTTCAGTCGACAAATATGTGCGATAAATACATTTGATAAGTGAAGATTTCCCTGAACCACTCTTGCCACTAATACCTAAAAATTCTCCCCTTTTAAGAACAAAAGAGGCATTTTGAAAAGCAGTTATAACTTTACCTCCTAAGAGGTGGAGATTAAATTTTTTACTTAAATTTCGTACCTTTAGAATTATATCTTGCATTATCTCCCTCTTTAGAGCATTGAATTAACCAATAATTGTGTATAAGGGTGTTGAGGATCTTCTAATATCTGGTCTGTTAGCCCTGATTCAATAATCCTGCCTTCCCTCATTACCAAAACCCTGTCAGCCAACAATCTAATAACCCCTAAATCATGGGAAACAAGAATTATAGATATTTTAAGTTCCTGCTGAATTTTCTTGATCAAATCCAAAAGCCGCGCCTGTACAGATAAATCTAATCCTGAAGTTGGCTCATCCAAAAAAAGAATCTCAGGATTATTGGCTAAAGCCTTGGCTATTTGGATTCTTTGCTGCATTCCTCCGCTTAAAGTAGCAGGAAAATCATCCATTCTGTTTAAAGGAAGTTCTGTTTTTTCAAAAAGGTCTATCAGGCGCCTGCGAATATTAGAATAGCTTCTCCAATTTGCCATAAGCAGCTTTTCAGCAACATTTCCTCCTGCTGTAATCTCAAAATTTAAACCCCGATAGGGGCTTTGATAAACCATGCCCATATTAAAATTTCTTAATTTTCTCTTCTCCTGTGAGTTGAAGTTAAATATATTTCTCTCTTCACCGTTTAAATATGCCTCGCCAAGGGTTGGGGAAATATCAAAATATAAACTACGGACAAGAGTACTCTTGCCTGAGCCGCTTTCACCCATAATACCCAATATTTCTCCACTGTATAGAGCAAGTGATACTGAATTTACAGCAATAGTTGCTCTGCAAAAAGGGCATTTATTTGTCTCTGATTTCAAACAATTAGGACACCCATCCCCATAAATCTTGGTTAAATTTTCAACTTTTAATATCCAATCTCTCATCTCTCAACCTCTACTTCTTAACAGAAGATTTAGGTATATTGGGGTCTTCTCTCCTTTTCTTGCAAAAAGAAGTGTCTGAACAAGTAAAGATTCGTCTATCTCCATCAACAATTTCATCCAAGAAAGTATCCTTGCTACCACAGAGAGCACAGCTTTTAGCCGTAAAATCCTCTATTCTGAATCTGTGGTCTTCAAATTCCAAAGGTTTAACCTCTGTAAAAGGTGGAATTGCATAAATCCTTTTTTCTCTACCTGCTCCAAAAAGATATAACGTGCGGGCATAATTCAATCTTGGTACATCATAGCGAGGTATAGGAGATGGGTCCATAATGTATCTGCCATTAACAAAAACCGGATAACGGGCGCCTATGGTAATCTCCTTCCATTTAACAATATTTTCATAAAGAAAAACCCAGATTTTTGCATAATCCATTTCTGCATGCATTCTCCTTGTCTGGGCTTCTTGAGGTTCTACCAGACGTAAAGGCTCAGGATAAGGAACCTGAAAGACTAATATCTGAGCTTCTGTTAATTCTTCCTCTGGTATCCTGTGTCTGGTTTGGATAATAGTTGCTTTTAAGGTGTCAGCAGTTATAGAAATCCCAGTTGTGGCTTTAATAAACCTTTTAATATTAACCGCATTAACGCTGTCATCACAGCCCTGGTCAATGACTTTTAAAATATCTTCTTTTCCGATCAAAGAAAGAGTTATCTGCAAGCCCCCTGTGCCCCAGCCCCGGGCAATAGGAAGTTCTCTTGAACCAAAAGGAACCTGATAGCCAGGAATACTTACTGCTTTCAAAATCTTTCGCCGAATTTCTCTTTTGGCATATTCATCAATAAAAGCAAAATTGTATCCTTTAATCATTTCTGTCATACTAACCCTACCAAACTTTCATTATTTTAAGTATAAACACAATAAAAACTATAATTGCCAAAATAGTCCTTACCCAAGCCAGGTGTGTTCTAATCCTTGCCAGGTGGGTTCTCTTCAGCGCAAGTTTTTTTTCATCCAGTAATAGATTATTTTTCTCATTCATCTTATTACTTCTTGCTTTTTACCTTAATCTTAAGGTTTTTCTCTTTCTGAATTTTTCGCAATCTGTCTAAATCTGATTGAAAGGTTACATAATGAGGCAATTTCCAGTGAGCGGTAAATCCACTGGATTCAATACTATCAATATGGCAGATAACAAATTCTTGACTCTCAGCCGGATGTTTCGGTTCTTGGACCCTCATTGTAATATCAAGCATTGCCATAGAGATAGCTTTTCTTTCATTGTGACCAAAAACTAAACCATATCCTAAGGTAAACTGAGGCACTTCTTCTCCTGCTTGTGTAGGTTTACCAGCAATAACCTCTGCTTCTGTAGCCAAAATTTCTCCTACCTTAACTGTTTTGCCGGTAAGGGGATGCTTTATCTTTAAAAAAACATACCCCACCCTTAACTCAGCCAAAGTAGGATGTGTGTCGCCATAACCACGCATACTGCTATAAGCAATGGCCATCATTCCACCTTCCTCGCCTCTGGCCATAGCCTGTAAAACTCCTGAACGGGGAAGAGGAAATACTAAAGCACATCTTGTAATATCATAGGGTTCCTCATCTTTTTCTACTTTTGGTTTGGGAAGAAGTCCTTCTTCTCTGAGCAGATTAACCAATTTAGGAACTTTTTGTACAAGCTTGCCTTCCTTAATATGTGAAAAACTCTTATATTTCTTCTCTTTTTTCTCATCAAGTAGCTCAAACCTCAAAAGCCTCTGAATATAATCTCTTGTGGGGCCTAAAATCTGCCCGCCGGGAATATCCTTGAATGCGCTGGAAATACGCCTTAAAATAAACATCTCTTCAGTATCTACAGGTTCAGAATAACCAATTCTGGGGAGAGTGGAACGATAAGCACGCAAAAGAAAAGATGCTTCAATTATATCTCCTTCTGCTTGTTTTAAGGCTAAAGCCGCAAGTTCAGGGGCATATAACGACCCTTCACTCATTACCTTATCGCAGGCAAGGCGAAACTGCTCTTCTATTGTTTTTACATTTAAAGGCAAAGTTCTACCTTTTAACCTAAAATAATCTACTAATTTTTCAGCATTAAGAATTGCATATCTTCCGCCTTTTGCCGCCACATATCCCATATCTAAATCTCCTTAACTTCTACTATTTTTGTAGAACGCGGAAGGGCAAAAAATTTGTCTTTTCTACCAACAAAGACGAAATCTACCCCTAAAGGAAACTCCTTATTTACTTCTATAATTTTCATAACTTCCTGTTTCTTTAATCCTTTTAGTGACAAAACTCTTTTCCCGTTAATTCCAGGCCCGGTTAAAGTTAAGCTTATAGAATTTACCCCCAATAAACTTTGGTTAATTTCCTCTACGCTATAAATTACTGTTGCCCCTTGGTCAGGATATTCTAAACTTCCTCTTTTTATTCTCTCAAGTTGAGGTAATTCTCCAAGCGCTAAAATGAAATCAGCAGACTTTATAGTTTCTAATCTGCATCCTGTATTTATAATAAAATATTCTTCTATTTTTTCTTTTTGTCTTTTATTAGAAGTGCAAACAGAAAATCCTACCTCAAGATCAAGCAGAGTAAATAGTATCCCACAAGAAGCTCTGCTAATATTTAGAGGAGGTGCAATTTCTAAATCAGGAATTCTGACTACCTTTCCTGGATGAGCAAAAGCATTTAAAAGAATACGGAAAATTTTCTGTGAATCAAATACTATATCAAAATTTATCTCTTTCATCGTTTAGCCATCACTTCAAATTCTACTTTTGTGCTCTTTATTCTCATCCATTCTTTAGCTCTTTCTTTCTCATAATACTTTTTCTCTTCTTTCAACATATTAACTATCTTCTCACTTAAAGGATGCCTTAATTCACAGACTGCATCTAAAATTGCTCCTGCCAAAGCTTTTTCAATATCATCTCCTAAAACTAAGGAATACCCCAACACACCACTAACTTCTACCCAAGCTTCACTTACTAACACCTCTCCCAAATTAAAAACTTCTCTTTCTACTGAATCTCTTGCCCGCATCATAATTAAAGCGGTATTTTGTTTTATTGCTTTTACCTCCAAAGAGTTACGAACTTCCTCTGCTAATGGCACAAGAGTTTCTTTACGGCATATAGCGATTATTTCAAATCTTTCTTCCCTGGTCATATCATCTTCTTCCTTATTTTTGAACACACAAGGTCAATGATACCAACCATAACAACTATTATAATAAGCATTGCGCAGACCTCTTTTGACTTAAAAGACCTCATTGCTTCCCAGAGTAAAAATCCTATTCCACCGGCGCCGCAAAGCCCTATAATTGTAGAAGAGCGCACGCTTACTTCAAAGCGGTAAAGAACATTAGAAACCCAGAGGGGCATAATCTGAGGCAAAACAGAAAAAGCAATTATCTGAAGCTTATTAGCGCCTGTAGAGGTTATTGCTTCTACCTGGCCAGGGTCAATACTTTCTATGACTTCAGAAATTAATTTGCCCAGCACTCCTGTTGTATGAACAGCAATAGCAAGCAAGCCGGCAAAAGGTCCCAAACCCACAGCACAAACAAATATGAGAGCAAAGATAAATTCATTGATTGCCCGTAATAAATCCAAAAATCTTCTAACGAGCTGATGGATTATTAGATTTCCCACGATATTTCTGGCAGCAAGAAGCCCTAAAGGTAAAGAAAGAATAGCGGCTATTATTGTCCCCCAGATAGCAATATGCAAACAAACGATGCTTTCCTTAAGATATAAGCCAACCCGGCTGAAATCCGGAGGAAAATAGTCCTTTAGATAGATAAAGATATTTTTTGTTCCTCCGAAGAGGTGGACAAGGCTCATCTCCGAGCCACGCCAAGACCAGATGAGAATCCCCGCAATGACTACTATCCATACCCATTGTTTAGATCTTTCTTCTTTTTTAATTAGACTACTTTGCATCTGTATTTTTACCGCTTCTTTCTCAAGGTTTCTTTTACTTTTTTCATCTCTCTTATACAGTTATAGTCGCTGTCTTCGGTTTCAACAAATCCTTTAAGTTGAAGTTTTCTTAATCCTTCGGGATTGTTAAAGGTAAGAATTGCCTTTTTAAGTTTCATTACAAAACCATAAGATAAATCTCCTCTTACCACTAATGGAGAGCCAGGGATGATATCTGATTTCCAGACAATATTAAAATCATCTTTGGATATCCTTCCCGCTTCTATTTGTCTAGCCAAATCCAAGTCATTAGTAGAAGCAGCATCCACTTTTCCCATTTTTACTGCCATAATGCTTGCTTCATGAGAACCTGAGAAAATCACCCGGCTAAAATATTCCTCCGGAATAATCTTTACCTCCTTCAAAAAATAGGTCATAGGCACAAGATAGCCTGATGTGGAATTAGGGTCATTAAAAGCAAAAGTCTTTCCTTTTAGATCTTCTATTGTCTTTAATCCGCTGCCCTTTTTGGTAATAATTACCCCATAATATCCTGTAGAACCATCTATCTTTTGCTCTCGGGCAATAGCCCATCCATTTGCCCGGAGGTGAGCATCGGTGTAAGATTTAGGCCCAAAGTAGGCGGCTTCGATTTTTTTAAATCTCATCGCTTCAATAATTCCTGCGTAATCAGAGGCAGTGTAAGCCTTAACCTTTACATTTAAGCATTGCTCAATATGATCAAAAAGCGGCTGCCATCTATCAGTTATCTGGGTGCCAGATTCTGTAGGAATAAGCCCAAATCTTAAAACCTCCGGAATTTCTGCGGCAAAAACAGATGTGTTTATGGTGCTCAATACAACTAAACACAAGACGCTGGTTATTAATTTTTTTAACCATTTTACTCTTATTTTTTTCAACATCTTCTTTCCTCCCTCACCTTTCACCTTTTTTGTTTTTAATTTTCCTTCTCCTCATTTTTAACATTTGATTTTTGATTTTCTACACTATCACCTCCTTCTCCTATTTGCCAACGGGCATAGGCAATTTTCCCCGCTTCTAATACCCAAACTCGTTTTGCCTTACTAGATACAGGAATCATATCTGCATTAACTACTCTTGTTTCTTCCTCATAATAAATGGTCTTAAAATGCTTATCCAATAAAGAGGGAATTCCATCAAAAACAACCTTTCCTTTTGTCAGCCCAATGATGCGGTCAGCATATTCTTTGGCTAACTCTACCACATGGAGATTAACGATAACGATAATTTTCTCTTCCCGGTTTATCTTTTTAAGTAAATCCATAATTACCTTTGCCGTGCGGGGGTCAAGAGAAGCCATAGGCTCGTCAGCCAAAATAACCTTTGGCCTTTGAGCCAGGGCCCGAGCAATGGCTACCCTTTGCTGTTGTCCTCCACTTAAGGTATCAGCTCTTTTTGCGGCATAACTTTTCAAACCCACCCTATCCAAACACTCTAAGGCTAATTGAACATCCTTCTTAGGGAAAGAATAAAAGAGACTGCGTAGGGTGGAAACATCACCCAATCTTCCGGACAAGACATTTTGCAATACGGAAAGTCTCTTTACTAGATTAAACTGCTGAAATATCATTCCTATTTTTTGCCTCATCTTATGTAATTTTCTGCCGCAAAGAGAAGTAATCTCTTCTCCGTTTAAATAAATCCTTCCATATGTTGGTTCAATAAGTCTATTGATACAACGCAGGAGTGTGGATTTACCGGCACCACTTGGCCCTAAAATAACTACGAACTCTCCTTCTTTAATCTCAACATCCACTTCATCAAGAGCTTTTATTCCGTCTCCATAAATCTTACTTACTTCTTTTAACTTCAACATTTATAAGCTCTGTTTTTAAAACAACTCTTTTACCCTGATTACAAGTTCGGCAACACTAAAAGGTTTGGTAATATAATCATCAGCACCTAACTGTATACCTTTATCTATATCCTTTTTTTAATGTTTTGGCACTTAAAATAACTACGGGAATATGAGCAATCCGCATATTCTTCTTTAAAAGCCTTATCATTTTTCAATATATTTAAAACTTCATCTTCACCCTATAGTATATTTTCCAAACATTACAGCATTATTACAGTAGTATTAAAATTTAATTAAATTTTTTCCTCTTTTGCACTTTAAATATACCCTAAGATTATTACGAGAATATTACAGGAAGATTAAAGTTTGGTGAACCCCGTTAGAAATTTTGCTCTTAAGGATAGTAAGGTTGGTATTTCTAACGGGGTGAAGATTTGGAAGGGGATTTTAGGAAGAAATTTGATTTTTGGGAAGAGTGAAGAAGAACTTTGAACCTTTGTTAACCTTGCTCTCCACACCCACTGTCCCACCATGTGCTTGAATGATATGTTTTACAATGGAAAGGCCCAAGCCTGTGCCTCCTAATTCTCTTGAGCGGGCTTTGTCCACGCGGTAGAAGCGTTCAAAAAGTCGCCCCAGATGCTCCTGAGGAATGCCAATACCTGTATCAGATACCTCAATCTGTATATCCTTTCCTTTATCCACTGCTCTGATACATATCCTGCCATTTTGAGGAGTAAACTTGATGGCATTATCTAAAAGATTGGTAAAGACCTGTTCTATCTTTTCTGAATCTACCTCAACTTGAGGAAGGTCAAAAGGTATATCTATCACAACCTTATGTCCTTTTTGCTCTATAGCTCCTTTAAGATTAGAAACTACCACTTCTACTAACTCTCTAAGATTTACCGATTGAAATTCCATCTTAATCTCGTTGGACTCTATTCTGGACAGCTCTAGTAAATCATTTATTAAATTATTAAGCCTTTCAGTATGGGCCTCAATGATATTTAGGAATCGACGACTATTTTTAGGGTCATCGATAGCGCCATCTCTCAAGGTCTCGACAAATCCCTTAATTGAGGTAAGAGGGGTGCGTAACTCATGCGAGACATTAGCCACAAATTCAATCCGCATTCTTTCAAGTTTTTTTAGTTCGGTGATATCGTGTAATACTGCTACTACACCTGATATACCTTCTTCACCTTTAATAGGTAAAGCATGAACCTGGAATATTTTTTCTCCTTGAGGAAAGAAAAGAGTTAACTCTTTTTCCCTAAACTCCTTCTTCTCCATTACCTCTCTTAAGAGGTTATTTAACTCATTGTTTCTGATTACCTCCCAGAAGAACCTTCCTATTGCTTTGTCTCTCGTGAGATTAAAAAGTTTCTGCAGAGCAGAGTTGAAGAGTATTATCTTCTCATTCCTATCAATAGCTACTACTCCTTCAATTACACTGGTAAGCACCGCGCTCAACTGATTTCTATCCTCAAGTATCGTCTCTATCTTTGTCTTTAGTTCTCCTGCCATTTGATTGAAACTTTGAGCAAGTTGGCCCACTTCATCATTTGAGTGAATATCTATCTGCCTACTGAAGTCTCCGCTGGCTATATCCTTGGCTAAATCTGCCATCTTCTGGAGGGGTTTAGTAATCATTCGTGCTACCATAAGCCCTATCCCTAAGGCTAAACTTAAAGCAAGTAATGTTCCCATAAAAATCATTTTATGGATATGGGCTATCTTTGCTTTTACTTCTGTTAAGGGTAGAGAAAGGCGAGTGACTCCAATAACTTGGCTATTCTCAAATATTGGAATAGCCAAATACATCATATCCATCTTGAGAGTATTGCTATAGCGGATACTTCTTCCCACTCTCCCCAGGTAAGCCATTTTTATCTCTGGCCTATCAGCATGATTCTCCATCTGGCGAGGGTCTTTCTCGGAATCTCCTAATACAACTCCCTCTTTGTTAATAATGGTAATTCTGGTAGCAATTTCTTTACCCAGAGTCTTACTCTTAAAGTCAACATTGAATAAATCCTCTCCCGTTAAATCTTCTTTTATAAGCTCTTTAACTAATAGGGCATTAGACTCAAGGTTAGAGGCTATCCTTTCCAGATAATAATTCTTTAAAGATACTGTAGTAAAGATACCTGCAGTTACCATACAGATAATAATTATCCCAACATAGGTCAAAAATAACTTCCAGGCAATCTTATTCTTCATCGCTTTCAAACCCCGTTAGAGATTTATCCCGTAGACTTGTTGTACGGGATAGGAAACGCTTCAGACGATTTTTAAGATAACGTTTTCCCATTCCTGACTTCAAGTATTTCTCTCTTATGTGAACATCTTGCTTATTTATGCAAGCTTCGTAATATATCAATTCATCTCTAACGGGGTAAATTTATATCCCACTCCTCTAACCGTAACTATAAACTTAGAGGCCCTTCCCAATTTTTTACGCAGCCTCCTTATATGGACATCAATCGCCCTATCTCCGATAAAAGTTTCTTCTCCCCAGACCTTATTTAAGAGTTGATCGCGAGTAAAGACACGCCCCGGGTTTGCCGCTAAGCACTTCAGAAGGTTAAACTCGGTCTTGGTGAGCTTAATAGGTTTCCCTTTTAGCATTAACTTATAATTTGGAATATCTATAGTTAAATTCTCTATTTGAAGGACCTTTTTGGGCAGCAATTTTTCTTCAGATCTTCTTAAAACAGTTTTAACTCTTGCAAGCAACACCTTTGGGCTAAAAGGTTTGGTAATATAATCATCAGCTCCTAATTCTAATCCTATTATTATGTCAGATTCTTCTCCCTTAGCAGTCAACATGACTATGGGAATCGAGTCAGTTCTTGTATCCTTTTTTAATATCTTACATACTTCAAGCCCGTCCAGACCTGGTAACATCAAATCTAATATTATTAAATCAGGGGCTTCTCCTTTAGCCAGCTCCAAAGCCTCTTCTCCTGTCATAGCCTTAAAAACTTGGTATCCCTCTTTCTTTAAATTATATTCAAGCAGCTCAACAATATCCTCCTCATCATCCACTACTAAAATTTTCTTTTTTCTCATAGCGCTATCTCCTCATTTCATCCGCCAAGATAATTTCCTCGGCTACCTCGCGCATACTCTTACACTCATTCTCGGTATTCTCAATGGCTATGGCGGCTTGATTAGCAAAAAGGCGTTCTCGCCCCTTCACCTCCTTAGAAAGCTCCGCCTCTCCGTAGACAGAAGCCAAAACTCCACTCTCTCTAAGGGGGTCTGTGGGTCTAAGAACGCCTCTGCTTTTCACAAAACTATACCTGTTTTTCCTAAACAGAAGACGCGATATTCTTTGCCCAGTTTTGGGCATCATCTGTTTTAGAACTTACATCTCCATCAACCTTAAATGACTCGCTAACAATCTGAGCACCTCGTTCTTTTAATTTTTCCTCTAACAAATCTACTGCTTTACAGAACTGAGGGTAGGTTGAATCCCCGGGCCCAAATGCTGCTGACTTCTTGCCTTCTAAATTGACCTCTCCCATCTTTTCATAAAAACTAACAAAGTCATCCTGAAGTTCCCCATTTCCCCAGGTAGAAGAACCCAATAGAATTAAGTCGTAATCCTTTAATTCTTCCACGCTTGCATCGCTTACATTCTTCTTTACAACCTCAATGCCTTTTTCTTTTAATCCTGCTTCTACTGCATCAGCCAGTTGACCGGTATTGCCCATTGTGCTGCCAAAAACAATGATTGCCTTTGCCATTTTTCACCTCCAGTTCCTTATAGGGGCGGACTCCTTATAGAGGCGATAGAG